>JBDHMC010000409.1:0-2907 GCA_039656355.1 Gemmatimonadota bacterium
TACGGAGAAATCATCGGTGGGAGCCAGCGAGAGGATGACTTAGACCGCCTCCTGGCTCGAATCCAAGAGGAGAAACTTCCGGAAGAAGCCTACGGCTGGTACCTGGACCTTCGCCGGTTCGGAACCTTCCCCCATTCGGGATTCGGGTTGGGGTTGGAACGGACCGTGGCCTGGATCACCGGCCGCCAGCATATCCGGGAGCTCATACCCTTTCCCCGGCTCATCAACCGCCTCTATCCGTAGGAGTCTAGGCACATAAAGCGGCTCTCCCCATGACCGGAGGGAGGGCGCTCAACGTGCTCTCTTCAACTCTTCCCAGAGGCCGTCCAGGACCTCCAAGCTGGCTTCGGTTAGGGAGATTCCACGCTCCTGGGCCAGGTCTTCCAGGTCTTCGAACCGGTTCTGGAATTTCTGATTGGCCCGGTCCAGGATGGGATCCGGGTGGGCACCAGCCAGCCGGGTCAGGTTCACTGCGGCGAATAGAAGATCCCCCAACTCCTCCTCCACATCCTCTCGACTCCCATGCTCGAGGGCGGCCCGCACTTCCTCCAACTCTTCCGCCACCTTTTCCCAAGCGCCCCCGGCATCGGCCCAGTCGAAGCCCACACCGCTGACCCGGTCCTGGATTCGATGGGCCCTCGAGAGGGGATCGAGACCTCTGGCCAAGCCCTCCAGGACCCGCGCCCCCTCCCCCCGCTCCCGGACCTTCATTTCCTCCCAATCTTCTTTTTCGCCCAGCCCGTAGAGGTGGGGATGGCGGCGCTTCATCTTCTCTTCGAGACGCACGGTGACGCTTTCCCGGGTGAACACTCCCCGCTCCTCACCCACCACCACCTGGAAGGCGAGGTTGAGAAGCAGGTCTCCGAGCTCCCCTTCCAGGTCTTCTGTGTCCTGCGCCCGGATTGCATCGACCACCTCCTGTGTCTCCTCCAGCAAGTGGGGCACGAGGGACTCCGGGGTTTGGGCCGCGTCCCAGGAGCAGTTCTCTCTCAGGAAAACCACCAGGGCCAGGGCCCGATCCAAAACCCCGGTGGTGGCGCCGGATTTTGGCAGGGGGCTCTGGCTCGGTTTCTCCGGGGGGCGGTCATTCCGGTCGTCAGGGGATGGGTTCATGAGATTGGATTCTCGGTCATGGAAGAAACGCCTTGGTTTTTGGTGCGCCATGGGCCCCTGTCGCCCCTTCGGCGGTGGTCTTTATGGGTCCCAGGCGCCCCTTGCTGCGCCGGTCTTTTTTCGCATCTTTCGACCACCATGTCAACCGATGAAAGAACCCGAGCCTGGGTAGACGTGTCTGCGTCGGCTCTGAGGGAGAACTTCCGAACCGTGCGGAAAACGGTGGGGGAGGAGGTTCGGATGATCCCCATGGTGAAGGCCGATGCCTATGGTTTGGGCATGGCTGAGGCCATTTCTGCCCTCGAGCCGATGGGTCCCTGGGGTTATGGGATTGCCGCTGTCGAAGAAGGAGTCCGGATTCGGCGAATGGGAATGTCAGAGCCCATTCTCGTTTGCAGCGCGGTTCCGCCAGCTTCCTACAGGGATGCTGTGGAGGCCGGGTTGACGGTGAGTATCTCCGATCTTGGGGGACTGACCAACCTCAGAGAAGCGAGTATCGAGGCAGGGGTCCCGGGCCGATTCCATATTGAGGTGGATACGGGGATGGGTCGAGCCGGATTCGACTGGAACGGGGTAAGGGATTGGGCTCCCGGGGTGCAAGCACTCCTTGGACCGGAGCTAATCTGGGAAGGCTGCTTCACGCATTTTCACTCCGCAGATGGAGCGGATGTCAGTCCCACCGCTACCCAGTGGCAGCGGCTTCTGGCGACGGTTGAACAGTTGCCGTCCAAGCCCCATGGGCTACTCGTCCACGCCTGTAACAGCCCCGGGGCTCTCCGGAGACCAGATTTCGCCGGAGACGCCGTGCGGCCGGGGATCTTTCTTTATGGTGGAGTCGCCGGGGACGGTCTTCCATCTCCGGCTCCAGTGGCTTCACTGAGGGCCAGGATCGTTTACCTCAGAGATGCCGTTTCCGGCACCACCGTGGGCTATGGGTCGACGTACACGGCTCCGGGTTCTGAGCAGTGGGCCAGCGTATCCATCGGCTACGGAGATGGGTTGCCCAGACTCCTGAGCAACAGAGGTGAGGCTTTGGTTCGGGGGCGTCGTGCTCCCATCATCGGGCGGATCTCCATGGACGTCACCGTATTGAACGTGACGGGGTTCCAAGAAGTAAAAGTTGGAGATGTGGTTACCTTTTTTGGTCAGGCGGATGGTGGCGAGATCTCTCTGGAGGAGGTTGCCGGCCACGCCGGGACCATCAACTACGAGATCCTCACTGGGTTGACCCAGCGTCTTCCCAGGATCTGGACGGACGATGGCGGGTATTGAAGAGGTTCTGGCCCGGGCCAGAGAAGTACAAACGAGGGCCTACGCCCCCTACTCGGACTTTCGAGTCGGCGCGATCCTGGAAACCCAGGATGGGGTCCTTCACCCTGGATGCAACGTTGAGAACGCTTCGTTGGGTCTAACCCTTTGTGCAGAGCGTGGAGCGTTGGCAGCGGCAATCGCGGCAGGGGACCGGGCCTTCAGACGTTTGGTGCTGGTGACCGATGGCGATGAGGCGGTGCCCCCATGTGGGGCATGCCGGGAAGTCCTGGCGGAATTCTGCCCCGATCTCCATATCGTCGCATCGGCTGGTGAGAGCCGGAAGAAGTGGACTCTCGAGGAGCTTCTTCCGCATCCATTTCAGTTAAATAGTCCAAATAGTCCAAGGGGATGACCCCTATGGAGCCTCTACGCAAGTGGGGTGCGGCCGCGCACAGGGGTCTTGCGGATGCCAGACAAGGAAGGACGACGAATGCGATGCTGAAGCATCGGGGAGGAGTCATGACGCCGTATGGCGCCGCAATC
>JBDHMC010000410.1:0-2903 GCA_039656355.1 Gemmatimonadota bacterium
CCGATGAGTTGGTGAAGCTCCTGGCCGGCGAAGAGGGGATCGAAGTGCGGGTGCGGGATTTGGGGTAGGGGTTACGTCGGATCCGCCTGATCCCGTCCCCCCAAACGCCATCGACCCTCCCGGCCTCACAGGACCGGGAGGGTCGACTCACTTCTTTCCTGAAAGTAAACCCGGAAGCGGTTACCGGGGGATCCGGAGCTGAAGTCGGCTTCCTACCTCAGCTCCAGGATGTGCACCATTCCGTCTCCGTACTTTTCAGCCAGGCCGTCGATGGTCCTTCCACCGAACAGCGCGGCCAACTCGTCGATGGTGGCCTGGTTCGGTAGCATCTCATCGGCCCCGGCCTGGCTCTCTTCGATATTCCCGGAGATCATGATGATCATGTTCTCGGGCCTGAGGTATTCCTGGGCCACTCGCTGGATGTCTTCCACGGTCACCGCCTCATACCGCTGGACATAGGTGTCGTAGTGGTCCATGGGCCGGTTATTGAACTCGAGATTCGCGAAGTTCCGCAGAGTCCCAAAGATGGCTCCGCCCCCACCTCCGCCCCTGCCTCCACCCCCTCCTGCGAACTGGGCAGGGAAGGCGTTGACACGGGCAGTCCTGGCGAACTCCAGATCCTCCTCCGGAACCGGCTCGTCACGGATGCGTTCGATCTCGTTTAGCATCAACTGGGCTGCGAAGACCACGGTGGAGTTCTTGGTCTGGCAGCTGGCCGTGAAGGTCCCAGGGTACAGAGTTCCCCCGGAGAATCGTGAGCCGGTGGAGTAGGCCAGTCCATTATCCGAGCGGACGATTCTTGTGATCCGGGACGAGAACGATCCTCCTCCCAGGATGTAGTTCATGAGGTCCACGGCAGCGTAGTCCGGGTGGTCCTGCATGAGACCCAGATGTCCGATCTGGATGACTCCCTGATTCGGGATCACCTCGGGTTCGATCATGTAGACGCCGGCCGCAGCAGCCTGAGTGACCTCGGGGATAGCTGGGACGCATTCCTCCGCATCTCCCCACTGTCCGAAAGTCTCCTCCAACTTTTGGAGCATCTCCGCCCTGTCGAAATCCCCGGCCACGACCAGGATGGCGTTGTTGGCCCCCCAGTACCTCCCGTGCCAATCGAAGAGATCACCCCGATTCATGCCGTTGATGGTTCCTTCGGTCTGCTGGGCATTGATGGGGGAATCCTCCCCGTAGACCAACCCACTAAAAGCCCTCCTGCCCACTGTGGAAACGTTCTTGTTCCGGTTCTCGTAGGCCACGAGGGCGCTTTCCTTGTTCCTCCGGAGCTTGTCCTCGGGGAACGCCGGATCGGTCAGAATATCCATCCAGATACCCAAGCCCTCATCCAAATACCGGGCGTGGATGGAGAGGGAAGTGGCCGATACCGATCCGGCCAGGAAATCCATTCTCTCCGTAATTTCCTCCCCGGTCATGGAGGTGGTGCCTCCCTCCCTCATGATTCTCGAGGTCAGGGCGGCCACACCGATCTTGTTGTCGGGCTCAAGGAAGGGACCGGTCCTGACCATCACTGAGGCGTTGACCCAGGGGATCTCGTGGTCTTCAGCGATGTAAACCACGAGGCCGTTTGAAAGTTCAGTGCGAAACTCATCCGGGCTCGGAGGAGTGAAGTCCAGAGGCACATAGGTGAAGTCCTCCGGCCGGGGCCCGCTTCTGGACCCGCCGTCACAGGCGGAAATGGCAGCAACAGCCACGACCAGAGCGAGCGATAGTGATGTAAGTCTTCTCAACATTGTCTTATCCTCATTTCTGACAGTTTCAAAGGACATCATCTTTCGCGTTCCAGAACTCCGGTAACGCTGTTGTCTTTGGTGAAGTACTTCCGTGCCACCTCCATCAGATCTTCTGCGGTCACCGCCATCCTTTGCCTGTATTGTTCCTCGATGAACTCCCACTCATAGGCTGTTTCCATGCGAGCCAAGGAACCGGCGATTCCGGTTCCCCTGAGGCTCTGGAGGAAACTGGCCTCCACCTGGTTCTTCACCCTCTGAAGGAGGTCCGGATCGGCCGGCTCTGTCTTCGCAGTCTCGATGAACTCCCAGAGTTCTCTTTCAATCTCTTCCGATGGCAGGACCTGTTGTCCCCGAACCTCCTTCACCGAGGCCGAAAACCTGAACGATCCGTCGTACATGGAGTTTGAAGCCCGGGCGCTGGCACTCGTGGCGTGCTCACGGTCCAGGACCATCGTTTTGTACATGTCCCCTGACCGGGAGCTCAGCACCTGACCCAGCATATAGAGGGGAGCCAGGTCATCATGCCAAAGCGGAGGAGCATGGAAGAGGACCTGAACCGAGGGAGTGGTGGCAGCCCGGCCATAGACTCTCTTCTCGATGTACGGTGCGTCGAAATCGGGCCCTACCGTCTCCCGGTAGAACTCGGGGCTGGGCTCACGGGTCCTCACGCGGGGAGATTTCCCCCGAGCCGGGATCCCCCCGAAATACTGCTCCACCAACGCCATGACGTTGTCCACATCGATATCCCCGGCCATGACCAGGGTCGCGTTGTCGGGCCGGTAGTACAGATCCCTGTATTCCTTCATCTCGTCTCGAGTCACCCTCGAAACGTCGGACATCCACCCGATGACCCCTGAGGAATAGGGGTGAGCTCCGTAGAAGGTGGCGTTGAGCTGTTCATTGAAGAAAAAGCCGGGGCGGTTCTCACTCATCCGACGTTCTTCGGTGATGACGTCCCGTTCCGCGTAAAACTCCCGGAACACCGGATTCACCATCCGGTCCGCTTCAAGTGCCAGGTAGAGCTCGATCTTGTTCTTGGGAAGGGTGACGTAGTATTGAGTCATCTCCGTCCCAGTGGAGGCGTTGATCCCGGTGCCGCCAGCCTCCTGATAGGCCCCCCAAAGTTCCTCACTCAGCATGGTCTCTTCCCGCTGC
>JBDHMC010000411.1:0-2898 GCA_039656355.1 Gemmatimonadota bacterium
TCGATCCGGTATGACTCCAGGGCGACCGGCGTTGGGTCTTCCGCGCGGGTAGCGTCGATACCATGCCTCTCCAGGACCGCGATGACCTCCGTCAGGCTGGCTGGAATCACGTACCCCATTGGACGGGAGACCCAAAGCGTTGACTCGACGTGAGGGTGAAAAGCCTCGATTATCTTAGTCCCCTCTTCGCCCGTTTCTATATCGATCACCCCTACAGCCAGGTTGGGTCTTTCCGGATCTGGGACATAGTCCATGACCAGAGCCACATCGGAAGTGAGACCGGGGCCCGTCAGAGTGCCTCGCTCCCGATTCACCATTTCCTTCACCTCGGCGGCATTCTCACCGAAGAATCCGGCAAAGGCCTTCATGGTCTCCAGTTGCTGGCGAGCCCGTTCGTGGATATCCGCCTCCATGGTAAGGCCGTTCCTGCCCTCGATGAGGAAGGAGAGGGAGTGGTAGATCCCCATGCTGTTTCGGCCGTCGTTCAACGCCGCGGTACTGTATCTGAACCGGGCCTCCGGGCCGTCGGTCACCAGGTAGCGGTTGAGAAAGACGTTCTTCGGGGCCAACTCGGCCTTCATTTCCGGAATGACTCGGTCCCAGGCGAATCTCCTGAGAGACATGGACATGTTCGCGTTGGAAAGAGCTCCGATTTGTTGACCAAAGTTCTTGTGTAGGCCGGCCTCGGCCCAGGTGGATCCAGCGAAGCCGTACTCATGCACATCAAGCGTGACCTCAGGCAGCAGTTCTTTGTAGACCGAGTGCAGGGCTGCGACCTCGGGAGTAGAGAGGGTTATGTGGTCTCGGTTGAGATCCATCTCTGCTGCGTTCCTTCGCTGCTTCCTCTCTGCACCGTCTGGGTTGATCTGGGGAATGAGATAGAAGTCCACTGAGGCCAGGAAATCATCAAAAACTCCGGTGGAGATATCCCTGGCCAAGGCTACGGCGGCTTCCTTTCCGGAGGGCTCATTTCCATGCTGCTGTGCATACATGAGCACCTTCAGCTTTTCTTCTGATCTTGATCCCCTGCCGCTCGGGTCGGCGAAATGGAGTAACACCAGGCTCCGACCCTCCACCGACGTTCCGATCGTGTCCAAGGTGAACGTTCCCGTCTCGGCCTGGAGATGGCCCAGGAAGGACATCATGTCTTCGTAGGACGTGACGACATCATCTTCCACCAGCTCCAGCGGAGTCGGGAACTCCTCACGGGCACAGCCGGCCATGACCAACAAGGTCATTAGAAAGACCAGGGTGGGGATCTTTGGATTCCGGTGCATATAAAGGGGCCCGTTTTTCAAGGGGAAGAAGGTCGACACCTCAACGCCAAATCAGGTTCATCACCACGAGGACACCTCCCACCACAGCCCCCAGGACATACCCCAAACGCACGATCAACCTCATCTCCCGGTCCGTAACACGCTTTACCAACTCTTCCATCTTGACCGTGGGGTAGTTCAGGACCTTCTCTTCGACCCGGCCGCCCACGTTTATGCGGTGGACCACATCGGGGACCTGGGTTTGGAGCCATCCCCAAAGGGGATCACTGATGGCCGCTTCGATCCGGCGAGGGGCTTCGGGAGGGAGCCAGTCCGAAGGCTTTCCGATGGGCCGGTCCAGTAGACTGTCGGTTGTCCGTTCAGCCCATCGCCGAAAGAGGTTGAGTGCCGCTTCACTTCGGGCCGCGGAGACCAGCCATCGGGAAAGGGTTTCGGGCGGAACCTTCTCCAGGACTTCGCCCCAGGTGCGATTTCCGGCTTTGTCCAATGCGCTTTCGAGCTTTTCTACCAGGAAGCTCCGTGTGGCAGGATCCCTGGCCACGCCCACGGCCCACCCCGTCAAGGTGGCCTGGGCCTCCTGGACGTTCGGATCTTCCGGGTTGCCCAGCACGGACGCCACAGGGCGCCGGAGGAAATCCACGATGGCGTCGTTTACCCCCCTTGCCATGGCGTCCTGCATGGCCTGTTCCCTGAGCATTCCGGAAAGGCGCTCAGCGCCTTCACGTTCGATGGTGTCCAACACCCGATCGACCGTTTCCTCCGTGACGATTAGGCCAGCCACTACGCGCTGGTAGAAATTCAGATCTCTGAGGAAGCGATGGAAGAGCTCGTGGAGGGTCTTTTCGAATCGACTCCGGGCCTCTTGATCCTCCAGGAGCCGGCCCAGCCGCAACAAGGCCAAGGGCAAGTAGGATGCGATGGCTTTTTCAACTGAGCCCACCAGCCCCAGGGGCAATACTTCTTCGAAGGTCTTACCGGGCTCCAGTAGGGTCAGAGTGGCCCGTTCAACGTAGTCTTCGACTGTCTCTTCGAAGCCGTTGCTCTCTACCGCTCCTTCCAGCCATTCCCCCACCGCTTCAGTGAGGGCCGCTTCCCGAGCTGGAGTGAGGATCCCAGCCACCGGTTCGTCGGCAATAGCTTCGAGGATGGTTTTCGCCCGTTCGTCCAGGAACTCTTCGAAGGCCTCGGATGCCAAGTACTCCTGAGACCTCTCCATACCGAGGGCCACGGCATCGGCTAGGATCGACTCCAACTCTTCCATGACCTGGGGTGGAACCATATCCCGTAAAGAACCTCGCTCTTTTTCAAGAACCGTCTCCAGGAAATGGGCGAGGCGATCGTCAAACGCCCCGCGGAACTCCCCCTCGGCGAAGGTCTGGGTCAGGTCATCCTCGGTCAGCAAGTTGGTTCCGACCGTTTTGCCAACGGCAGCAGCAAGACGAGCCTGGTTCTTGGGGATCGCACCCTGGAAAAATCTCAGGGGTCGGCCGAAAATCCTCGGTGGCTCATAGGGATGAAAGAGCATCCAGACGGCCACAGTATTCGTGAGACCCCCTGCGAGGGCCCCAAAAACCACGGTGAGCATCGCTTGAAGGGCTTGTTCGGACACGGTCAGCGCTGT
>JBDHMC010000412.1:0-2897 GCA_039656355.1 Gemmatimonadota bacterium
TCGCTTCTGAATTGCCTGCAGGCCTTCAATCCGTCCTCAGTCAGGGGGACCTTGATGACGATGTTGTGATGCAGTTCGGCCAGCCTCCGTCCCTCCGAGATCATGGTTTCGGCGTCCAGGCCCACAACCTCGGCGCTCACGGGCCCGTTCACGATCCCAGCGATCTCGCGGAAGATCTCTTTGGCATCCTTTCCACCGGAAGCCTGAGCCAGAAGGGTCGGGTTTGTGGTGACGCCGTCGATGAGTCCTGCGTCGGCGGCGCGGCGAATCTCACTGATGTCAGCGGTATCCAGGAAGATCTTCATAGCGTTCGCGAAGGGGGGTTAGGGGAAAACCTTAATCTAGCTCGGAATCAACTTCGTGGTAATGCACTTTTGTCAGAAAAAGCCCTTCCGGGGGAGCCGGAGGGGATGTGGTCAATCCAGCCTCTGGGGTGGAGAGGAGTACCTGAAGGTCGTCGATGGGCCTCCTGCCACGGGCTACGTCCACCATGGTACCCATGAGGTACCGGACCATATGGTGCAGGAATCGGTTGGCTGTGATTTCAAAAGCCAAGCCCAACTCGCCCCAAGGGACCCACTGAGCCTCCGTTACCTTGCATCGGTCACCTCTCGCTTCCTGTCCGACTTTCGCAAAGCGCTTGAACGAATGCTCGCCGAGGATGAGGGCCGCCCCCCTATGGAGAAGGTCGACATCCAATTCACGAAAGAGCGGCCAGCACCAAGGCCTATGGAAGGGTGAGAAGGCCAGGGCAGAGAGACCGAGTTGGTAACGATAGCTTCGAGCCTGGGCAGAGTACCTCGGGTGGAAATCGGGGTCGGTGGCTCGTGCCGATTCCACCCAGACATCTCCCGGAAGAGCGGCGTTCAAGGCCCGGTGGAGCTCCTCGGCTTCCCATCGGGTCGGAAGGGTCACAGCCAAGACTTGGCCGGTGGCGTGGACCCCACTGTCCGTTCGACCTGCTGCCATTACGGGACGCCTCGCCCCCGTGAGACGCTCCAAAGCGGCCTCCATCTCGCCCTGGACCGTACGGCCCCTGGCTTGGATCTGCCACCCGAAGAAATAGGTCCCGTCGTAATGGACCGTCAGTCTGAATCGGCGTTCGGAATCTGGGCTCACGCCGACAAGGTAGAAGGGAGGGAGGACACGTCAAGAAAGGACTGGACCCAAACCCAGGTCTGTGCGTACCGTTAGCGGGCTCTTTCGAATTTGGGAGTCGGTCGGGGAGCCGGCGGGGGAGCCGGCGGGGGAGCCGGCGGGGGAGTCGGTCCGCGGCTCGCCCCATTGCGCAGAGGCTCCCGAGGATGAAGTAAGATGACAGAGAATGACCAGGGCGTTCTTGTGGATCTCAAGCCCTACATCGAAGAAGTCGCTCGGGGCCAGCCTCTTTCAGCAGGCGAGGCTGAAGAGGTATTCTCGGCCATCATCTCCGGTGAGGCATCACCAGTCCAGGTGGGAGCAATCCTCATGGGGTTGAGGACCCGAGGGGTCCTTCCAAGCGAGGTGGCTGGGGGTGTTCGGGCTCTTCGACGCGTAATGATTCCGGTCTTGGCTGATGACCCAGAAGAGCTGACCGACACCTGTGGAACCGGGGGTGGGGCCGTCACCACCTTTAATATCTCCACTGCGGCAGCCCTGGTGGCCGCGGGCATGGGGGTCCGGATCGCCAAGCATGGAAACCGGTCCTTCACTTCACAGAGCGGGAGCGCAGACGTCCTGGAGGCTCTCGGCGTGAGAATCCAATTGTCTCCAGAGGGGATGGGGAAGGTGCTGGGAGAGGTGGGGATCGTTTTTATGTTCGCACCCCTCCTGCACCCGGCCATGAGACACGTGGGGCCCATCCGGAAAGACTTGGGAATCACCACCATCATGAACCTTCTCGGGCCTCTCACGAACCCAGCCGGGGCCTTACGACAGATGGTTGGTGTGGCCGAGCCTGGGATTCTCTGGCTGATTGTCGAGGCCCTGAGGGAGTTGGGCCATACCAGGGCGCTGGTGGTCCACGGCTCGCCGGGGATGGATGAGATGAGTCCGCTCGGACCCACCCAGGTGGCCGAACTTCGGGAGGACGGTGTCATCTTGGAAGGGATGATCACACCCGGCCAACTCGGCCTCAGTACCTACCCAGTGGAGTCCTTGGCCGGGGGAACACCGGAGGAGAACGCCAGGTTGATCACACGGGTCCTGGAGGGAAAGGAACAGGGAGGCGCAAGGGCAGCCGTCCTTCTTAATGCGGCTGGTGCCCTATATGTAGCCGGGAAGGGGGACTCCCTCCCCGAAGCCTTGGGGATGGCCCAAGAGGGTTTGGATTCGGGAGCCGGGTCAAAGAAGTTGAAGGAGCTCAGGGCCGCTTCGAGTTCGGTTGAGTAGTACCTCAGCTCTGCTGAGGCGTGATACCCCAGCTCCGCTGGGGCGTAATACCCCAGTTCAGCGACTCCTCAATGGACCTGCAGGTTGGACCCAATTGGGGTTGAAGGAGCTGGAAGAGAGGGGCGAACCATCGCCTTGAGGGTCCAGGGACCGGGGAAGGGCGGATACCCAACACCTTCTACCACCACGATCTCAGCACCTTCTCGATTCACCCGCCCCACCAAAAACGTCGTCCTCATCTGCGTCGTCCCCCTCATCAGTCCGGTATGAAATCTCCCACTCCGGCCTTCCTCAGGCCCTCTTCCCTCAGAATCTCCTGATCAGACCCACCACCACTCCCTGAACCATCACGTCATGGGCATCGACCACGATGGGGTCCATGGACGCATTGGCAGGTTGCAGGCGAATGCGGTTCCCGGGCTCCCGGAAGAGCCGCTTTACGGTTGCTGAATCTCCACCCACCAGTGCAACGACAACCTCTCCGTCGGAGGCAGTCGGCTGGGAGCTGACCACGATGTAGTCCCCAT
>JBDHMC010000413.1:0-2896 GCA_039656355.1 Gemmatimonadota bacterium
AGAACGGCCTTCCCACTGGTGATATCGGTAGAATGGGGATTTCCATATACCGATCGGATCCCCGGATCGTCTATATCAGCCTGGAACAGGGCCTCCGGTATAACGCTTCCACAGCCTACGAGGAACGACTTGCGGGAGTCTTTCGGTCCGAAGACCGGGGAGAGACCTGGGAGTTCATGAGTGATTGGAACCCCCGGCCAATGTATGCCAGTCAGATTCTGGTGGATCCCTCCGACGATCAACGGATCTATATGGAGAATGCATTCTCCTGGTCCGATGACGGTGGAAAAACCTTCACGTCAGGCCGGCAGACCTTACACGGAGACGACCGCTTCCTCTGGGTGAACCCCAATGACTCCCGGCATGTCATGAAGGCCGACGACGGTGGGTTGGGGATCTCCTACGACCGGGCCCGAAGCTGGCTCTACATCACCCACCTGCCCGTGAGCCAGTTCTACCGAGTGAGCTTCGACTATAAGAACCCCTATTGGGTTTTTGGCGGCCTCCAGGATAACGGAAGTTGGGCTGGGCCAAACGCGACCTACCGATCCGAGGGGATTCTCAACCACGATTGGATGAAATGGGGTGGTGGCGACGGATTCCTCAATTTGGTGGATACCACCGACAACACATCCCTTTATGTCGAATCCCAGTACCTGGGGCTGAATCGGGTGGACCTGAAGAGCGGGCAGCGACAAAGGATCCGCCCCGGCGACCCGACAGGCGCCATAGGTGCCCGAAAGAACTGGACAACCTGGCAAGACCTGGCGGCTCCTGACCAGCGCCTTGGTAACGCCATGGCACCTGCCAACTGGGACGGTCCTTTCCTGATCTCACCCCACGATGCCAATACGATCTACGCGGGTACGGATATTATTTGGAGAAGCACCGACCAGGGCCGGAGTTGGGAAAACCTGGGCGACATGACCACTGGAGTCGACAGGCGAACACTTCAGATCATGGGAGAGCTTCCGGTGCCTGAAACGCTCTCTCTGGACGATGGCATTCCGTATTACCCCACCCTCACAGCCATCGCAGAATCGTCGGTGGAGGAAGGGGTCCTCTACGTTGGCACCGATGACGGAAACGTGAAGGTCTCCCGGGATGCGGGAGGTAGTTGGACGGAAGTCTCGGATAGGATGCCCGGCCTCCCTACGGACACCTGGGTCAACGGTATCGAAGCGTCCCGGTTCGCTCCTGGACGGGTTTATGTCGCATCGAATAACTACCGAAACGATGACTTCACCAATTACCTCTATGCTTCCGATGACTATGGCGAAACCTGGACGGATATAACTGCCGATCTGCCTGCTGAACGGGTGGTGAGGATGGTTCGGGAAGACCCTCGGAATCCAGATGCCCTTTACCTAGGGACAGAATTCGGGGCTTTCCTCTCCGTAGACCGGGGAGCGAGCTGGATCGAGCTCCAGCTGGGCCTACCCACCGTCGCCGTCAACGATCTGGTGATCCATCCCCGGGACAACGATTTGATTCTGGCCACTCACGGCCGGGGAATCTGGATCCTGGACAACATCAACGCCCTTCAGGAAATAGACCGAGACATCGTGGGGTCCCCGGCCCATCTCTTCTCCATCGAAATGGCGGAGCAGATCCGATACCGGTCGGAGAAGGGCCACGCCGGAAACATGATATTCCGAGGATCGAACCCCGCTCCTGGCGCCCTCGTCGACTTCTGGTTGTCCGCTGATGGGAGTGATTTGGCCCTTTCGGTAGTAGACCCGGGCGGGGACTTCGTAGCGAGAGTGCCCGTGACAGGCAGAAAGGGCATCAACCGAGTCAGCTGGAACCTCCGCCACACCGATCCCGATCAAGGAGACAATCAACCGCCACGGGGCCCGCTGGTGGTTCCGGGACAGTATGTGGTCCGTCTGGCGGTGGATGGTGTGGTCTACGAGAACAGCCTGGAGGTCCGGGAAGATCCTCGGATCCAAGTCGATCCCGAAACCAGGGGGCAGTGGACAGAGAACCTCATGACGCTGGGAGCCCTTGCTCGGGCAGTCGGTGCGGGAGCCGAGGAGATGGGTGGGGTGGCTGAGAGGGCAGCGACGGAGACCGCGGTCCCAGAGGGCGTTTCAGACTTGGCGCAGGACCTGGTCCGGCAGTGGGGCGAACTCCGATCACGGACCCAGGGTCTTATCAGAGAGGTGGAGGGATGGGTCGGACCCCTCACGCAGGACCAGTTCTCCCGCCAGAGCTACTACCAGGAGATGGTCGAGACCCTCTTGAGAGAGACTCGGGCCCTTAGTCAGCGGCTCGGGGGGACCCGAAGCCTGGAGGGCCCAGAATGAGATCGGTCTTGGTTTTCGCATCGGCCATTCTCCTCCTTCCCGGTGCGGTTTGCGCTCAGGATGGAACGATCGCCTTCGTGAACGTAGCCGTGCTCCCCATGGACCGGGAGCGGGTTCTGGAGGACTACACGGTTCTGGTCCAGGGTGGCCTCATCCAGGAGGTGGCTCCGTCCCACCGGGTGAAGGTTCCGGCAGGGGCACAGGTCATAGACGGCACAGGGCTGTTTCTTTTACCTGGTCTGGCCGACATGCACGTTCGTTTGCCTGGCCCAGGGGCCACCCAGGAGGAGATCGAACAGTTCATGTTCCTCTTCCTGGCGAACAACGTCACGGTGGTTCGCGGCATGAGGGGAACATCGAACCACATTCGCCTCAAGAGGGATGTCCTTTCGGGAAGCCTACTGGGCCCCACGGTGTTCCCCGGATCCCCTCCCATGGGCCGGGTCGATGCCGAGACGCCGGAATCCGCCATCGACCGGATGATGGCGAACCGGTCGGCTGGGTACGACCTCCAGACCATTTCGGACAACATCTCTGTCCTCGTTTGGGATTCCCTGACGGAGGAGGCCCATAGCCGGGGCTATACC
>JBDHMC010000414.1:0-2889 GCA_039656355.1 Gemmatimonadota bacterium
GTACTTCTTGATTTCACCGGCGTATTGGGTCCCCCCGATGATGACCTCTTTCCGACCCAGATGCACCGCCACAAAAGCTTCCGAGTTTACGCCTGAGGCTTCCCCCTCCACGGTCAGGCCCGGCGCGTGGAGGATGGTGTACTCGGGACAATGGGTAGAAAGTGCCTCTTGATCATGAACCTGAATGAACATGTTCCGGGCAAAGAGGTTGTGCCACGCGTTTTCATTGACCACCCGGAGAGGGACCCGATGGTCCGGGTCGGCCCCGGAGAAACAGTCCTGGACGAACAGCTCCCGCCGCTGGAGGTATGATAGAACGCGGGCCCGGAGAGTGTCGTAGACCTCAGGTTCGATGGGACGATTCACCTTCCCCCACCAGATCTGCCCCTCGGTGGATGGCTCTTTCACGATGAACCGGTCGTTTGGGGCCCTTCCTGTATACTGTCCGGTGACGGCCACCAGCGGCCCCAGATGAGCTAGGAACCCTTCCTCCCGCCGAACCGCGTGTTCATAAAGGGCCGGCGTGGACTGATTCCACCAGACTGTGGTGGCATTTCGGATACCGTGGACGCTCAAAGGGTGTTCACGATTTGCCCTACCTTGCTCCTCCATCGGTGTCGCCTCCTGGGAGATTTCTCTTCGGGGTAGCGAAAGGGGAATTTATCGTCAGAACACGAAAAAAGAACCCCGGGCCCGAGATGCGGCTAACCTCCCCGATTTTTCTGGGTTTTCTTCAAGTCAAAAGCACATCCAGAACCATTGCGAGGTGCGTCGTATCGTGTTAAGTAATCGTTTACATAATTGACCAGGTGATGCATCCGAAAACATTCACATTGGAGCCTATGCAAGGACAAAGGGAAGCAATTTTCCCGATTCAACCGGGTGCCGTACGGCTACCGCGAGTGGTAGCTGGGCATGACCGCGACGCCCTGACCGCTGTTGTGGGATCGTCCCCCCCCACCCCGTTAAGAAATAGATCATTCTCCCGAGATGCGACGCCCCTGTCATCTCGGACTTTTCGTGCAATCCATAAAGGGGAGGCACTATGTCGGTTCTTAAGTTCTTAATTCGAAAGAAACCCCAACCCGAGAGACGAAGGAATCTCCCGGGGTGGGTAGGCGGATTGGCGATCATGGTCGCCCTGCTTTCCGCCCCCCCCCTGCTCGCCCAGCAGACGGGTCAGATCACCGGGAACGTCACAAGCCTCCAGTCCGTACTCGGGTTGGGTGACGTCCAGGTGGCAATTCCGGGCACGGGTCTTGGCAATCTCACCAACCAAGATGGGCGGTTCCTGATCCTGAATGTACCGGTGGGTGAGCACGAGGTAGTGGCACAGCTCATCGGGTACGGCGAGGAACGCCAGACGGTCACCGTGACGGCAGGAGGTGTCACGGTTGTGGACTTCGCCCTCAGGCTCCGAGCAGTGGAGCTCGAGGGGATGGTGGTAACGGGTACGGCCATCGCCGCCCAGCGCCGCGAGGTGGGGAACTCTATTTCGTTGATCACGGCGGAGCAGATTGACGCTCTACCGGTAACGAGCGTGGAGGACATCCTCCGTGGTCGGACCCTGGGTCTAACCGTCACCGGCTCGTCGGCGCAGCCCGGGGCCGGTTCAAACCTCACAATCCGGGGAATCAACTCCATCACCGGCCGGAACGCCCCGCTCATCTTCATCGACGGCATTCGCATGCTGGAGGGCCAGTACGAGACAGGCTCCGGGAATTCCATGGGAGCCACAGCGCTGGGCTCCATCGACCCCCGCGACATCGAGCGCATCGAGGTTATTAAAGGGGCTTCTGCGTCCACGCTGTACGGCTCGGAGGCCTCGGCAGGGGTGATCCAGATCTTCACCAAGCGCGGCCGGGCCGGGGCCCCCCGATGGACCTTCAACATGGACCAGTCCCTTTCGGATATAGGGCACATCGGTTCGAAGGAGGACCCCACGGGGCTCCAGATCAACGATTGTGCTACACGGGGTCCGTTCTGGCCCGACTCGATCCCCCTCGATCCCACCTGCCCCAGCAGCGGAAGCTGGGTGAAGAAAGGGTTCGGTCAACGCTATGACGTCAACGTCCGGGGCGGCTCGGATGACATGACGTACTACCTCTCTTCCGGGTTCAACACCGAATCCGGAATCGTAAATGCCCCCAAAGGAGGGAGCCAACAATTCACCCTCCGATCCAATTTCCAATTCAACGGATTCGAGAACTTCCAGATCCGCCTCAACAGCTCCTTCTCCCGCTCCGACATCGAGTGGGTTGCTAATGGGGATAACTGGGAGGGGTTGATGCGGAATGTGGCTACCCTGTGGGACGACAACACGGACAACCAGGACGCCCTGGTTTTTGACAAGGCAGAAGATCAATACATCAACCACTTCAACTTCTCGGGGAACCTGAACTGGAACCCCAGGGACAACTTCCGGCACCGGTTAAATGTGGGAATGGACTGGTCGAACTCTCATTTCCTCACCTTCCGTCCGTGGGAATACTTCAATGCTCCTGCGGGAGACCGGACGGTGGACATCGAAAACCGCCGAGTCATTACTGCGGACTATGCCGGGAGCTTCAGCTCAGGCATCCCCGGCCTCACCGATGACTTCAGCTCGGTAGTCTCCTTCGGCGGCCAGTTTACCGGAATCGAGGAAACTGGAAATCGGACCGACGTGGACGGGTTTGCCGGTCCCGGAGTCCAAGTGCTGGAAAACGCCGAGGAGGCCACGAACTACAACGAGGACTACACAGGCCGGAAGAGCGGTGGGTTCTTCCTTCAGGAGCAGATCGGATGGACGAACCGGCTCTTCATAACCGCCGGCGTCCGGGCCGACAGCCACTCCGACTTCGGGGCAGACCTTAACTACTCATACAACTTCATCTGGTATCCCAAGTT
>JBDHMC010000415.1:0-2885 GCA_039656355.1 Gemmatimonadota bacterium
GGGCCCCTGAGGGATGTCCCCAAGTGCACGATCCGGATATTCCGCCAGTCGCGTGCTGGGGTCCGCATACGGGAACCGGGCCTTGAGCGGGTTGCCGATGATCACTTCCTCGAGGTCATCCCACTCGTTACAACTCCAGACTTTTGACACGTGCTACTCTCCTTGCAGATGCTCACGGAGGCGGAGTGACTCGATCAGATCACCGAACCACCAAGCCCGGCCAGGGAGATGAGCCAAAGTGAAGAGCCCTTTCTCCCATGTCGAATCAGGTGAGAGGCGCCGAGTCCCGCCCAGATCGCTCCTCCTCCGAAGGCGGTGAGGGTTGCGCTGATACTGATCCAGAACGGAATCCCTGGACTAAGGCTCAGGAAGTCGATGAGAAGGGCGCCCCCAAACCCGAGAACGGCAAGAAAACCGCCTTTGAAGACCCGGTCGGTTGCCACGGCCCGGGAGGCGACGATGTCCTCAACCGTCCGAGTCGGCCGATGAGCGACCTCTCCCGAGTCAGCCTGCTCTGCTACTTCCAGGTTGTCCTTCATCGGAAAGGCCCTCCCACTCGCCAGCCAGCCAACTCTCTTTTCTATGCGCCCACCTTACCCCTCCGTTCACCCAACCTGCAACCTCGATGGGTCCTCTTACCGCGCTGCTGGCTCGGATAAGGGATTAACTCAAGAGCAAGTGAGAACGCGGGTCCTCAAGGATCCCCCGGAATTGATCCCGATTCTACCGTAGGTGGGGGCGGGTCACGTGGACGATGGCGAACCGGGAGCGGGTCAGCAGGCGGGTGGGATCCCAGGGTCCCTGCCGGAGTCCACCGCCATCAGGGCGTTTCCCAGAAATCCTTTGTGGGGACGGGTTTGCCGTAACCCAACAGGTCGTCCATCCAGACCAGGAGCCGGTTGAGGCGTGGACTCTTTTTGATGAGAGACCGTGCGAGACGGTGAAGGATCCCAGGCGGCTTGTTGAACGGACATACCCTGACGCAGTTGTTGCAGTCCATCCAGTTCTTGGTCCAGAAGAGAAAGCAGCTCTCGGGGTTGATGTACCACTTCTTGACGCCGGAATGATTGGAGGTGGATGGCCCTTCCATGGTCGGATCGCCGAAAGAGATGGAACCCGACGGACAGGACTCGGCGCACTTCTTACACTTCTGGCAAAAGTCCGTGACGCCAAATGGGCGGTAGTCGTCGAAACTCAACGGCAGATCGGTGAAGACTTTGCAGATGCGGACACGGGGACCGAAAGGCTCGGTGACCAACAATCCCATCCTGCCCAGCTCCCCCAACCCTGCTGCCATGGCCAAGGGAATCGACAGAGCCGTGTCGTTTCCCGACGGGATGCCTCGGTACCCCAAACCCCGAATGAACGCAGACACGAGGTTGGCCAGGACCGCTTGCTTGCTGTACCCCAGCCCCGTGGCCGCTCCGGAAATGGCATCGGGTGAGTAGCGGGTGCTCTCATGGTCCATCTCTACGGCCATGACCACCGCGTTCGTGCATCCCTCCGGCAGCGTGACGGGACGATGCTCCATGGAGACGAGATCGAGCTCGTGGGAGTAGATCAGGTCGGGATGGGCGTAGCAGACACCGACGAGGTCGGCTCCGAGAAATCGGGCCGCCTTCTTGACGAGCCTGGCGTTCTCTTCCGGGGAATGCTCGACGCGACCGCCTTCGTCGATGAATTTCCTGACCTTATCGGGGACTTCGGTCCAGGAATAGAGGCCGCTGTTGCTGCGCAGATTGCCGAAACCGAAACCGTATTCCAGGTTCCAGGCAGCGTTTCGGAGAGCAAAATCGAGCTTCCGAAAACCGTAGTGCTCTTTATAACAGACCTGGGTGTAGAGCCTGTTCCCGTGGGGGAAGATCTCCGGATCCCAGGTTCTCCTCTTGAATAGCTCGTCCCGCTGGTCGAATCGAGAGTTGGGAACGGGGAAAGGGAATAGCTGGTCGGGGCCGGAGCTCTGCTTTTCTCGGCTGTTTGCCATGAGCCGCTGCACTTTTGTTTGAGTCAGACCCAATCATGGCGCAGGGGCTGGTGCTTGTCGACCCTCCCCCGTGCCTGTTCCAAAACTCAACCAGGGGTGAAATCCTGTGCATGATGGGGGGCAGGGTTAGGGGCGACGTGCTGCTGCGGCGTGTCGATGGGATAGTGGAACAGGACGGGCTCAGGCTCGGCGACATCGAACTCAGTGGTTTGATCGAGGTCATCACAGGATCCCACGATCCGCAGCCGAAGGTCAAGAAGTCAACAGCTGCAATGCGGATGAGGTCTTCCCGGAGCAGGCCCCTACCCGAACACGCCCAATCGCTCCCTCCACGAAAGGAGGGTTACGACGCACGTCACGGCCAAGATGACGGAGTAGCGGCTGGCGAAGTAGCTGAGCCGATAACGGGGCGAGCCGGTGAGCACTGCCGCATTGTTGGCCATCCGCCAGGCTAACCACAGACAACCGGCGGCCAGCAGAGTGGCCGGGATGGCCAAACCCAGGGTCGTCACGACGGCCTCCGCACCGGGTACTCCGCTTGGCCTGAGAACGACCGTAACTCCCACATTTGCGATGCCCACGTCCCATACGCGCTCCAGGAACGTAAGGAAGCCGAACAGAGGAGCCAGGCCCAAAAAGATTCCGCACACCGCCGCGAGCAGTGCTATGATCGGCCGTTCGAAGGTGAGTGTCATGAGCACGGCGCACGAATAAGCGAAGCCGGAGAGCGCCAGGACAGTGACGACATCGGAGGGTGCCTGGCGATTCAAGAAGACCAGCGCGCCAGCTGACACAGCGAGCAGGGGAACCAGCGCGGCTCCGGTCTTGGCCCAGAACAGGTGCTTACGGGGCACCGGGTGTTGGTACAGCACGCAGTCGAGCCCCTGTTTCTCCACGGGCG
>JBDHMC010000416.1:0-2880 GCA_039656355.1 Gemmatimonadota bacterium
GATGACCTTGTCCTCCTCAGAAAGCTCGTCCATACCCAGAATGGCGATGATGTCCTGGAGGTCCTTATACCGCTGGAGGATCTCCTGGACCTGGGTGGCAACTCGGTAGTGCCGCTCTCCCAGGAACTGAGCATCCATGATCCGGGATGAGGAATCCAGGGGATCCACAGCTGGATAAATGCCTAGCTCAACGATGGCCCTGGAAAGCACCGTTTGCGCATCCAGGTGGGCAAAGGCGGCAGCCGGAGCCGGGTCGGAAAGGTCGTCTGCAGGCACGTAGATGGCCTGAACAGAGGTAATGGACCCCTCGCGTGTAGAGGTGATCCGCTCCTGTAGAGCACCCATCTCGGTGGCCAGGGTGGGCTGATACCCCACCGCCGAAGGCATACGACCCAGAAGGGCCGAAACCTCGGAACCTGCCTGCGTGAACCGGAAGATATTGTCGATGAAGAGAAGAACGTCCTGCTTCTCCACGTCCCGGAAGTACTCGGCCACGGTGAGTCCAGCCAGCCCAACCCGCAAACGGGCACCGGGAGGTTCGTTCATCTGGCCGTAAACCAAGGCGGTGGAGTCGATGACGCCCGACTCCTTCATCTCCATCCAGAGGTCGTTCCCTTCACGGGTCCGCTCACCAACTCCGGAGAACACCGACTTGCCGCCGTGTTCCATGGCGATGTTATTGATGAGCTCCATGATGATGACGGTCTTCCCCACCCCTGCCCCGCCGAAGAGCCCCGTTTTCCCACCTTTTACGTAGGGCGCCAGGAGGTCTACCACCTTGATCCCCGTTTCGAAGATCTCGGTCTTGGGTTCCAGGTCAGGGAAAGCGGGAGCGGGTCGGTGGATGGGCCACCGTACCAGGGTGCCGTCCTCCTCCCCCTTCAAAGGCCCAGCCTCGTCCACCGGAGCTCCCAGAACGTTCAGGATCCGGCCCAGTGCGGCGTCACCCACGGGCACGGTGATGTACGTTCCGGTGTCCACGACCTCCATACCTCGCACCACACCATCGGTGGAGGTCATGGCCACGGCCCGGACCTGCCCCCGCCCGATATGCTGCTGCACCTCAACCACGAGGTCGATCTCCAGCCCGGAGGGTGTAGTCGCCTTCAAGTGCAGGGCATTGTAGATATCGGGCAAGTGTTCCGGCTCGAACTCCACGTCGAGGACGGGACCTATAACCTGCACCACCTTACCGATGTTCTTCTCAGCCATGTTCTTCCTTCTCCGGTCGGCGAGGCTTGAGGAAGCGATTCCCAGGCTTCAGGCCTAGGACAATCCCTCCGCACCTCCAACGATCTCGGAAATCTCCTGGGTGATCTGGGCCTGACGGGCCCTGTTATAGTTCCGGGTGAGGGTTTCCAGCATCTCCCCGGCATTGTCGGTCGCGCTCTTCATGGCGGTCCTTCGGGCCCCCTGTTCCGCTGCAGCATTCTCTACCAGGGCCTTGTAGACCGTATTCCGGATGTACGCCGGCAGAAGGCGGCTCAAGATGACCTCCGCCCCCGGGGAGAGGAGGTAAGAATCCGCCGATGCGGCCCCTTCCGGGGGCCGAATGGGAAGGAGTTCCACCACTCTCGGAGGGGTGGAGAGTGCGGAGCGATACTCGGCACTCACCAGGAGCACCTGATCCAGATCTCCTGATTCGAACCGCTCCCGGAGGTGGCCAATGATGTGTTCCGCATCCTCTACGGTGGGTGCGTCTCCCACGTCGTTGTACCGGCTGGCCAACTCCACTTTTCGGAACTGGAAGAATACCATCCCCTTCCGGCCCACGGAATGGATCTCTGACTCAATCCCCTTCTCCTGCAGGGATTCCCTCAGGATCCGCGCCTCCCGGATGAGGTTGGCATTAAACCCACCACAAAGACCTCGATTGGCCGTCATGAGGACGATGGCCGCTTTCGTGATCTCCGCGGGCTGCCGAAGCACTGGAAAACCCTCAGCGAACTCGGGAGCGTAGAGGCTCTTTACCACGACCCCAAGAGCCTCACTGTAAGGCTTGGCCGCTCGGACTCGGTCGGTGGCCCGCTTCAACTTCGAAGTGGCCACCATCTCCATGGTCTTCGTGATTTGCTTGGTATTATCGACGGATTTGATCCGCCGTCTAACTTCTTTGGCGCTTTGCACTTCCTGCTATCCTCGGTTTCAGAGTCCGGAGTCCCCGGTCACCGGGAGGACTCCCGGACCAGGTTTCTCAGCCCCTTACCTAAACCTCGAAGTCCTCTATGAACGCTTTGATAGCCGCCACCAGCTGCTCCGAAAGTTCATCGGAGAGACCCTTCTGCTCTCGAAGGTCCGACATGACCTCCGCGCCCCGCTCGTCCAAATACCTATGGAAGCCGTCCTCCCATGCCTTGATCCGATTCACCGGGATTTCGTCCAGATACCCCTGGGTCACAGCGAAGATGGCCGCAACCTGATGCTCCACCGGCATGGGTTGGTACTGACCCTGATTCAGGATCTCTACCGTTCTCTCACCCCGAGCCAACTGCTTCTGGGTAGCTGCATCCAGATCCGAGGCGAACTGTGCGAAAGCCTCCATCTCTCTATACTGAGCCAGATCGAGGCGGAGACGTCCAGCCACCTGTTTCATGGCTTTAATCTGGGCGTTACCACCCACACGGGACACGGAGATTCCCACGTTCACCGCAGGCCTCACGCCCGAATAGAAGAGGTCGGGCTCCAGGAAGATCTGTCCATCGGTAATGGAAATGACGTTGGTGGGGATATAGGCCGAAACATCCCCGCCCTGAGTCTCGATGACCGGAAGGGCCGTAAGGGACCCGCCCCCATTTTCGTCGGACAGTTTCGCCGCCCGTTCCAGGAGCCTTGAATGGAGATAGAAGACGTCTCCGGGGAAGGCTTCCCGGCCCGGAGGCC
>JBDHMC010000417.1:0-2876 GCA_039656355.1 Gemmatimonadota bacterium
CCGGCGGAATCTGGTTAAGAAAATCCTGGGGCTGAATATCTTCCAGACCTCGGTCTTCATCTTCTATATCAGCATGGGGAAGATCAGTGGAGGGACGGCCCCCATACTCATCGAGGGTGCCGAGGGCGTTGTCTATTCAAACCCGCTTCCTCATGTCCTCATCCTAACTGCCATCGTGGTGGGCGTTTCGACCACCGCCGTGGCTTTGGCAATCGTCGTCCGGATAAAGGAGGCCTACGGAACCATCGAAGGGGATGAGATCACGGCTTTGGACAACGAGAACCCCTTCTAATGCTCGCCCACCTCCCGGTTCTCCAGGTAGTGGTGCCCCTCATGGTGGCGCCGGTGGCTGCCCTGATGCGCCGGCGGGGTGCTGGATGGCTGCTGGCCATTCTGGGTACCTGGGCCGCTTTCGGGATCGCCGTCCTTCTCCTCATTCAGGTTCTGGCCGAGGGAACGATTATCTACTCCTTGGGCGGGTGGGCCGCTCCATGGGGAATTGAGTACAGGGTAGACACGGTCAGCGCCTATGTTCTGGTGATCGTGGCAGGGATGGGCGCCATTGTGACGCCCTACGCCAGACTGAGCGTGGCCCGGGAAGTGGGATACAAGCAGGCGCCTCTTCTTTACAGCGGCCTTCTTCTTTGTCTTTCCGGCCTTCTGGGGATCACTATCACCGGGGATGTTTTCAACCTCTTCGTTTTCCTGGAGATCTCCTCCATTTCCGCCTACGCCCTGATCGCAATGGGGCCGGACAGAAGGGCTCTCCACGCATCCTATAAGTACCTGATCATGGGAAGCATCGGAGCCACATTCATCGTTATCGGCATCGGGATGATGTACATGATGACGGGGACGTTGAACATGGCGGACTTGGCCGCTCGGCTCCCGCTGGTGGGCAACCGCACGATCTCCGTAGCTTTCGCCTTTCTGACCGTCGGAATCAGCCTCAAACTGGCTTTATTCCCCCTCCATGCCTGGCTTCCGGACGCCTACACGTACGCCCCCTCCGCTGTAACCGCCTTTCTGGCTTCCACGGCGACGAAAGTGGCGGTCTACGTCCTCCTACGGGTCTTTTTCTCGATTTTCGGTGTGGTCTTCGCGTTCGAGACCATGACCCTGTATTGGATCCTTCTTCCTTTGGCACTCATGGCCGTCCTATCCGCCTCACTCACGGCCATCTACCAGGAGAACGTCAAGAGGCTTCTGGCTTACTCCAGCGTGGCGCAGATCGGATACATCATCCTTGGGATCAGCTTGGCCTCTGTCACGGGTTTGACGGCCGGAATCCTCCACTTGTTCAACCATGCCCTCATAAAGGCGACACTGTTCATGGCCATGGGGGCGGTGATGTACCAGATGGGGTCCGTGAGGATCGAGGCCATGCGGGGACTGGGAAAAAAGATGCCTTGGACCATGGCCGCATTTGTGGCCGGGGGCCTCTCCCTCATTGGTGTGCCGCTCACGGTGGGGTTTGTGAGCAAATGGTACCTGGTTCTAGGGCTGGTGGAATTCGGAATGTGGGAGGTTGCACTTGTGGTCCTGGCTGGGTCCCTCATGGCCGTGGTGTACATCTGGAAAGTGGTGGAGGTCGCGTATTTCAAAGAGTTCCTGGGAGACCTGGAGGTAAGAGAAGCCCCCCTCTCTCTTCTGGTCCCCATCTGGGTTCTGGTGGCTGCGAACTTCTATTTCGGGATTGACGCTTCCCTGACCACTAGAGTCGCCAGGAGCGCCGCGGAGCTCCTCCTTGGGATGGGGCCATGACGGTGACCCCCATTTTCTCCGGTGGCTTCACGGCTTTGCTAGCACTTCTGGTCCCGCTTTTGGGCGGAGCCTTGATGGTTGGGTTCCGAAATCGCCCGAATCTTCGAGAGACGGCGACATTGATAACGGCCACGACCGTATTTGGCCTGGTCCTCTCCCTTCTCCCAGGAGTACTGGCAGGGGAGCGGCCGGGAATGGTGTTCGCCGAACCGCTCCCGGGTCTGCCCCTCTCGCTGGAAGTGGAGCCTTTGGGTCTCCTCTTCGCCCTGGTGGCTTCTTCCCTCTGGATCGTCACGTCCCTGTACTCCATCGGGTACATGAGGGGCCATCACGAGAAGAACCAGACCCGGTTCTACCTGTTCTTCGCCGTGGCCATTTCCTCGGCGCTGGGTGTGGCCTTCGCCGGGAATCTTTTCACCCTCTTCGTTTTCTACGAGATCCTAACCCTCTGCACGTTCCCCCTGGTGACGCACCACCAGACTCAGGCTGCGAAACGAGCCGGTAGGGTTTACCTGGGAATTCTCCTGGCCACCTCTATCGGGTTCCAACTCCTGGCAATCATCTGGACCTACTGCCTGGCTGGGACGCTGGACTTCCGGCCCGGCGGAATCCTGGCGGACACCGGGATCTCCGGTGCGGTGGCTGCAGGTCTTTTGGCCCTTTATGTGTTCGGGATCGGGAAGGCGGCAGTGATGCCTTTTCACCGCTGGCTTCCGGCGGCCATGGTCGCTCCGACTCCGGTCTCAGCCCTCCTTCACGCCGTAGCGGTGGTGAAGGCCGGGGTTTTCACGGTTCTGAAAGTGTGTGTCTACATCTTTGGCTGGGAGTTCATTACTGAAACCGGGGCGTCGGGATGGCTGCTCTGGGTGGCGGCAGCCACCATCATCTTGGCGTCCCTGGTGGCCATCACCAAGGACAACCTCAAGGCCCGCCTGGCCTATTCCACCATCAGCCAGCTCTCCTACATCGTGCTCGGGGCCCTGCTAGCCAACAAAATGGGAATCATCGGGGGCGGGATGCACATCGCCATGCATGCCTTCGGGAAGATCACCCTCTTTTTCGGGGCCGGAGCCATCATGGTGGCAGCTCATAAGACGGAGATCAGCCAGATG
>JBDHMC010000418.1:0-2873 GCA_039656355.1 Gemmatimonadota bacterium
ACCCCTCCAGCATGAGGATGAACCCGGGGGAGGATGTGAAGGTCATGCAGGGGAGCCCCGCCCCACCGGTCCCGTACATCATATTGACCGTGGCCACCTCGCTGACAGCCTGAAAAAAGACACCATCCATCAGGGGCTGGAGCTTCGCCATGAGCTCTGCCCCCTCGGTAGACGGCGTGATGGGATACCCGTACACGTGCCGGCAGCCAGCCATGATGGCCCCCACCGCTGATGCGTAGTTCCCCTTTAGGACCAAGGGCTCCTCGTGGGAGAAAGGCAGCCACTGATCGGGAATGGTCTTAGGCTCCGGAGCTTCGGTCTCCCGAGGACCAAAGAGCTCAGACGGATCCTCCAACTCGTAGTCGGCTTTGTCCAGGATCTCGACCATCTCCTGGAAAGAACGGACACCCTCCAAATCCTCATTATCGATCTCGTCTAGGTCCACAGCCCTGAGATGAAGGCCGAAGGGTTCGGGGCAGGCACTCACACAGAGGCCGCAAGCCGAACACTTCTCTAGGTCGATGTTTACCGGAATCAACCCGGTTTCGGGATTGATTTCGGTTCCTTCAGTGATGCAGTCGAATCGGCAGGATTCGATGCACCGGCCGCATCCCTTGCAGAATTCAGGGAAGAGAAACGGTTTTGGTTTGATTTTGAGCTTGGCGACTTTCGATTCCATACTCTCCCCAACGTCCTCGAGGAAACACCAGTGTCGGCACCGGGCCAGACGGGGACAGAGTTGGGAAAATGTGTCCCAAGCCCTCCCCAAAAAGTGGGTGATGACAGAGCCAGCACTTTGATTGGACGAGGATTAGCTTACCAACCGACCCATGAATTGGGCAAGAAGAATGCCTGGTCAGAATGGAACCATGGTTTTTTTCTGGCACGAAACCTTTTTTCTCCTGCGGCGTATTCAGGCTATTCCCAGAGAATCCACGGTCCAGATGGGCCATCGAGAAAACTCCTTCAGGAGATTAGTCATGAAGCGTTTGTCTTTCGCAGTCCTCCTCTTGGCCCTTCTTCCGGCCGGGCAACTCTTCGCCCAGGAGCACATGCACGACGAGCAGGAAGCCCAGGAGCACATGGAAGGCCATGACGCCGCCGTGAAATCGGTGGCTCCCCTTCACGAGATGGTAAAGGGGTACCTTATTTCCGCCGCCGAGCAGATGCCGGAGGAATACTACGGGTACCAACCCACCGACGAAGTCCGAACCTTTGGGCAGATCGTGGGCCATGTGGCCAACGCCATGTATTTCTTTTGCGGCACAGTCTCAGGGGGTGAAGCCCAGGGCCCGGAGAATTTCGAGGAACGGACCTCAAAAGCCGGGTTGGTAGAGGCGATCAAGGGAAGCTTCGATAATTGCGATGCCGCTTATGCGATCAACGACGCCAAGGCAATGGAGGAAGTGGAGTTTTTCGGCCAAACCGGCACCAACCTTTGGGTTCTGACCTTCAATCTTACCCATAACTGGGAGCACTACGGAAACCTGGTCACCTACATGAGGGCCAACGGACAGGTGCCGCCATCCAGCCAGGGTGGGAACTAGAGGAAGGTAATCCGCGGGGAGCCGTTGCTCTCCCGGCTAAGCTCAAAAGCGAAAGAAGGGCCGCACCCAGGAAGGTGCGGCCCTTTCTGATTGGAGCCCCTGATCAGATTAGATCAATCCATCACGGGCCGCTGGAGGCTGAAAAGCCTCAGGTACTCGACCTCTAATTCGTCCCGGTATAAAGCCAGGATGTAGTCCTGCCCAATCTCTAGGATCTCCAAGCCAGACGGGAGGCTGATGCGGCCTACCAACGCGCCATCAGGGTCCAGGATATCGAACACCGGAGTGTCGTCACCAGGTCGCCGGTATCGCTCTAGCCACAGGTACCCTTCGACGTCGGCGTGTAGACCGGCGAAGGCGGGCATAAAATCAGGGACCGGCATTTCCTCGAAACCAGACCGGATCTCCGGAGCCTCGGAGGGGTCACCCGCTTCGGCGATCTCCTCCTGGATCTGAGCTTCAAGATCCTCACTTCGGACCGGCACGGGATCCCTGGCAAGTCGGATGAGCCGCCTAAGCTCACCGGCGGGATCGTAGGCCTGAATTTCCCAAGAATCTCCTGAGGCATAATAGAACCGATGGGGCCCCACCGTCTGCATGGCATGTTTTCCGAAGGGGATTAGCCGGGCAGTCATGTTGATGGCCCCTCCACTCTGGCTCTGAACCTGCATGAAGAACTCCGAGCCTGGAAAACCCCCGAAGTCCGTCACCAATTCACCATCCAAACCGGCTGATTGATACGTTGTTTCGCGACGGGAAAACCCTGAAGAGAGTTGGACCGACCCTTCACTGCTGAAGTAAAAGCCCCCGCCCATGACCAAGGTGCGGTCCGCGAGCATGCCGCGGGGGAAGGAGCCTCCGCCCAGGTCGTCGGAAATCCGGGTTGATTCCAGAAACCCTTCTTCCGGGTGGATGAGAGAGATCCTCCGGAGCTGGTTGTCCACCACCACAAGGGTGTCCCCACCGAGGATCCCGACCAGAGCCGGCCTCTCAAACTCGCCCGGCCCTTCCCCCTTTCGCCCATGGGACATCAGGTACCGGCCGTCCCCGTCGAACACCCGGATTTCTCCCGACCCAGAATTGGCCACCGCGATACGGCCATCCTGGAGGCGCTTTGCACCTTGGACCTGGAAGAGCTGGTAGAGGGAATCTCCCTGGAAAGTCCCGATGGAAAGGACCGGCTCGGGCATCACGAGCCACCCTCCCCCGTCAGAGCCGAATTCTCCAGAGTTTTCCACGATCGCGATTCCAGCTGAGTCCCGGACTGCGGTCAGGGGGCCCGAGTCTCCTGGGGCTTCGCAGCCCACTGCGCCGAGAATCGGAAGG
>JBDHMC010000419.1:0-4538 GCA_039656355.1 Gemmatimonadota bacterium
CCTCTCCGGTCCTGATGTAGAAGGGCATGTCGTACCCTTCCTTCTCCAGGAAGCCCCGGACCTTCTCCGGGTCCTCTTTTGACACGAGAAGGAAGGTGACACCCTCGACCTTCAGGGAGTCATGGAGGAGCTGAAGGTTCGGGAGTTCCCTATTGCATGGCCCACACCAGGTAGCCCAGAAGTTCAGAAATACGACCTCGCCCCTGAACTCGCCGAAGGGCAGAGGTTCTCCATCGAGAGTTTGCAGAGTCCAATCCCAGTCGGCCTCACCATAGGCGGTGAGAGACTGGTCGGATGAGGGGAACTCAGGCACGCGGAGTGTGGATCCCCCCTCCGTGGCCTCGGTCAGCCTGTCCATGTTTCGGCTGGCCCAGTACCCGAATCCAAGGGTTACACCCACCAAGAGCAGAACGCTCAGGAGACACCCGGTGCCCACCCCTGCGAAGAAGTACCGGTCCAGGAACTTCACGGCATTCCTCCCCTGTGAGGGTTCTGAACCACCTCGTCCCAACGCGATGTGGAGGTAATGTTAACCTAGTTACTGGCTTCCGTTTATGCCACGGAGACGCTTCGACTCTTCAAAAGCGGCTGGGGAGAGCCATCCTTCGGCCGCATCGGAGACGATGACGATGGGGCCCTCCTGGATGACAGGGGAATACACAGGGGGAAATCCTGTGTCCCCCGGGAGCCTGAGGTGGCGGGCCGACACGAGGTCGATCCGTCCGCTGATATTCATGACCTCCTGCGTGTCGCTGCGCCACACGGTGCCGCCGAAAAGGATGGGGATAACGGTACCGTTCACGAATGGAATGGGCACACCCACACTGATGTTTCCTGAGCACTGGGCCTCGGCGACCAAGTCGCTCTCAAAGACCCTTCCGTCACTGTCCTTGAAGGAGACGTTGACCTCAGGGCCAAACTGGCCGAGGTCGCGGCTGCAGGTGTATGGCCATACGCCGTTGGCGCTAACGTCCGGGATATGAAGCGCAAGTTGAAGGGTGTCCTCACCAATCAGGAAGCCATGGTCCCCCCACCGAGTCCAACTCCGATTGGCTTCCGCCCCCACCCTCACCTGAAAAGTGTGCGGGGCCACTTGGTAGTTGTACACCCCGGAATAGGAAATCTCGGTGCCCGCGCCATTGAAGCCGCGGAATTGTAGGAAGATGCCATCGCTGCTGGGGGGGCGCTCCACGTCCACGCCGAAGGGAGCCCAGAACGGGGCCGCGGTCAGGTCACCGGCCCCAGCCGAGATCGTCCAGTAGACACATGCGTCGGGGTCGGCCCCCGTAGGAGTTATGCCACATGAGGAGGCGGGAAAGAGCGTATCGATGGCGGTGGTGGTGACGCCCGCGACCCTCTCCACGACCCATGCCGCGACGGCCGGATTGGCGTCTTTTATCTCGAAGCCTATGCCGCGGTTGTTGATCAACGAAGTGGTTGGCGGAGATAGGGAAATACTCGTGAGTTCCCTCTCGACCGTGACCACCAAAGATGTAGAGATCCGGATTTCATCGATATTCACGGAGGCGGTGAGAGTCGAAACTCCCGCCTCGCCGATTCCAGGGTGAAATCCCGAAACTGGAGCCATCATCCCCCGGCTGGAAGGAATCCCGCCCACGGAAACCGTTCCGAATCCTAGATTCAACACAATCCCCTCGGACGAGGACATGTTTACCAAGACCCGGGGGAGTTCGTCCCCGTTGTTGTCGAATGCCTGGACGTCGAAGCTGAACGCTTCTCCGATCTCGGGGTGAACGGTCACGGCAGATCCTGCCTGGGCGACGTTACCGAGTCTGGGTGTGATACGGATCTCGGCAATGTGAGTGGAGACTGCCCGGGTACCCTCAAAGGTCGACATACCGGCACAGGTCTCGCCGTCCACCGTGTAGCTCCAATTGGAGCGGCCGGCCCAATGGTCGCCGCCCGGAGAGATGGTCACGAGGAGGTCCAGCTGGGTGGTGCCATCCCCGTCCTCGAAGGAGCCGTTCCATCTCAATAGGCTTCCATCCACCGTCCCGAGAAAGTCCTCGCCGGCGAAAGTGACGGTGACGGAAGACCCGCTTTGGGTAATGGAGATGGGCCACGGCTTTGCTGCGCCAAGGAGGTTCTCACATTCATCCTTGATCACCGTTTCCTCCACCCACCATTCGCCGGCGATGTTCTCGACACGGCCGCCGCGGATTCCGAAGGTGCTGAAGGAGGAAATCTGTGCCTTCACGGTCTTGGCCACGGTGTCCACTTCGACCCAAGCCACCTCATCCCACGATGAGCCTGACGCCTTATACAGGCCCAGCGAGACTTCGGTAAGGCCTGCCGGGATGTTCGCGCCATCGTACGCAATGGTCAGCTCCACCGGTTCGGCGAACGTGGTGCCGTCGGGTCCAAACTCGAAGGTGGTCCCCGTGACCAACCCATTTGAGTTGGGTATCTGGGACGTCTCATCCACGGTGATCCCCACGCTGCTGCTCACGGCCCCTGCCGGGAAGGTCAGGACCACGGCCCCTCCGGCTGTGGTAAGGGTGCCCCCCGAACTCGTGATCGTCCCAACGACCGTAGGTTGGGTGCCGGTATTACCTCCGGGATTGCTGGTGCCAGGGTCCGTGGGGCTGATGTTCCCACCCGGTTCGGAGCCGCCACAGGCGTAAAGAGCTAGGAGGCAGAGGGCGAGGACACAGCGGTTGATGGCGCCAAGGGTCTGGGACACAGATCTCTCACATTTTTTGGGAGTGGATTTCTCAGTAAGGCGAGGTGAAGTACCGGAACGTGGCGGAAGAGTTCCGGGGAGAGACGCACGGGAAGTTCCTTAAGGAAAGTGACTGGAAAGGAGAGGGGGCTCGATCCCTTGCACCCTTCGGGCGGCGGCCCTGGCTATTTCGGTGGCTTTCTTTGTGGCCCCGCCCCTCCAGGCCCAGGAGTTCACCATTCAGGAGGTCCTCTCGGCGCCCATGCCGTCTGGCCTCGTGGCTTCCCGGTCAGGGGGTGTCGTGGCATGGATTCAGACTGAAAAAGGCGTTCGAAACGTGTTCGTCGCCACGCCCCCGGACTACCAGGGTCGGCAGGTCACCTCCTACAATGAGGATGATGGCCATGGATTGGGTGGGCTTCAATTCACGGCTGACGGGGCCTCCATTGTCTATTCTCGGGGTGGCGATCCCAACCGCCAGGGTCAATTCCCAAACCCGCGGAGCTCCGTAGAGGGCGTAGACCTGGCCTCCTACATCATTCCAGTGACCGGCGGTGAGCCCAGAAAGCTTCCGAACGAAAGCAACCCGGTCCTGGCGCCTGACGGCACCACAGCTATCTACTCCAGCGATGGGGCGGTCCACCGGATACGTCTGGACGGCGAGGGGGAGCCGGAGAAGCTTTTCGAGGTCAGAAACGGCGCGGGCTCCCTGGCCTTTTCCCCAGACGGCTCAAAGATTGCCTTCGTTAGCCAAAGGGGCGGGCACAGCTTCGTGGGGGTTTGGGCGGAGGGCGAGGACGCCGTGCGGTGGATGAGCCCGGGCCTTTGGTCAGACGGCATGCCTGTCTGGTCGCCTGACGGGACCCAGGTCGCCTTCGGCCGGACCATGAACATTCCGGGGCTTTGGCCGTTCATGCCGGTTCGGGAGACGGTCCCGTTCTCCATCCGGATCGCTGATGTCTCCACAGGGGAAAGCCGCGAAATCTTCAGAGCCGACGACGGAATGGGAAGCGCTTTTCACGGCTGGAATTCTGAGAGCCAGATCTATTGGGCCGCCGGCGACCATATCGTCTTCCCCTGGGAGAAGACCGGCTGGCTGAATCTGTGGTCGGTGCCTACTGCAGGGGGTGATCCCGTGCCCCTCACACCCGGGGAGTTCGAGGTCCAGTTTGGCGCCATCTCGCCGGATCGGAGCGAGATCATCTACGACTCGAACCAGGACGATATCGACAGAAAACACCTTTGGCGGGTGCCCGTAGACGGCACCCGGCCTCCTCAGCGGATTACCTGGGGAAGTGGGATCGAGTGGGCGCCGGTGATGACTACCGAAGGTGATCTCGCCTTCCTGGCCTCAGACGGGCTCACGCCGGCCCACGCCGAGATCATGGCCGGTGACGCCGGGCGCCGGGCCCTTCTGGCCGACTGGATGCCTGACGAATTTCCCCGGGGCGAGTTGGTACAGCCCCAGCAGATCGTCTTCACCGCTTCCGATGGCCTCATGATTCACGGCCAGCTCTTCCTCCCGAAAAACCTCTCGACCGATGAGCCGCGTCCGGCCGTCGTTTTCTTCCACGGGGGATCCAGGCGGCAGATGCTCCTGGGATTCCACCACAGCGGCTACTACCACAACGCCTACGCCCTGAACCAGTACCTAGCCAGCAAAGGTTACGTTGTGCTCACCGTCAACTTCCGCTCAGGGATCGGGTACGGCCTCGACTTCCGGGAAGCCATTGACTACGGGGCCACCGGAGCAAGCGAGTTCAACGACGTCATGGGCGCAGGTGCCTACCTTCGAAGCCGGCCGGACGTGGATCAAGAACGGATTGGCCTTTGGGGCGGCTCCTATGGGGGCTAT
>JBDHMC010000420.1:0-2856 GCA_039656355.1 Gemmatimonadota bacterium
CACCGTTTGGAAGGTTATCGAGGGGTTCTCCAGGAGCGCGAATTGGCCCAGGGCCAGGAGGATGATCAGGCCGATGAGGGACCAGGACACAATCCGAATCGGATAGATGGGCCGTCGAAGAGACTTGGTGACCTCGGCTGCCGCCTCCCCTGTTTCCTGGAGCTCCCTGCACACCTTCCCGATTCCCGAGCCTGGAAACCGGACGTCGATGCGCCGTTGAACACCCTGGATGGTTCGCAGGATACTCTGGGCATCCAGGCGGCGATAACGGGAAAGTGTCATCGGAGTTCCACCCACGCTGACCGAACCACGCCGGCCTTGTCGGATCGGCCAGTGACCTGGACGTATGCGGGCGATCCCTCGGCACGGACGATCCACTCGACCGTTTCAGACGGCACTCCCACCTCGGTGAGGAAGGGGCCGGTTCCCTTGATGTGTGCCAATCGCACACGGGCGGTTCCCTCCTCCAATTCGGCCCCCTCCAACCCCAAGGTGAGGGTGGGAGGCCGGACCACGGGATTCCGAATCAGACCGTCGGACGTTTCCTGGCCCACGGCCCCCCTCCCAGTCAGACTCGTTGGAAGGAACCCTTTGTTGGTTACCACGGCCCGGATCCGAAACCTACCCTCACCCAAGGCGGTCACCGTGGGCCCATCCAGGGAAAGCCGGGGGGATTGGCGAAGGAGATACATGATCCAAGGCAGTTGGGCCTCACACTCTTCCTCAAGGAACTCCGCCGGAGGATTTTGCCCCCAGAATTTCCTGTGCCAACCCCCGATTTCTACTTCTCCCAGAGCAGGGTGCTGGAAGGAGTTCCAGGGGGAGAAATAGCGACCCCCCAGCTCTTGGTCGTTAAACCTCATCTCCTCCAACGGCTCAATCTCTCCGTTCCGGTCGTAATCGGTCACCCAGGCGTCGGGCCCGGGCGAGTACTCCGGAACCCATCCTACGATTCCATGGTCCCAATAGGCCCAACTCATGAGCGTGCCGTACCGATGTTCGGTAGGGTGGGTGGCGCTGGGCCGAACTGGCCGGCCGGTGGTTTCTGTATAGGGAACTCCCAGATGCTCGATGAGAGCCAGGTCGTTCTGCGGGAACAGGGACGGAGCCGAAGCCGAGGGGAGCCGGTAGACAAAACCCCCGGAAGTGTGGCCGTGCACAATGCTGGTGATGTTGGGGTGGCCCTGGATGAACTCCACCGCCGCGTAGGTCTCGGGCTCAGAAAGTGGGAAAGGCCCTGCTCCACTCTGCAGATGGACTCGCTCCCAATTCCGGGGGAAGTTCCGGTTCATGTCGATCCCGCCGACGCCATCCTCGTTCGTCCGACCGTCCCCGTCGTTGTCCACTCCCTCTGCCAGCACCCGATAGCGCTTTGCGTTCGCCGGAATCTCTTGAGGAGCAGCGGCCCCGCCCCGTCCTCCCGAAATCCGAATCATCACCCGCTCATCCCTGGGGTGGGCGTACCAACCTCCCTCGGGATCGGGAATCCTCATGTCGGTGATCCAGCCGTCACCATCCAGGTCCTCCGCGGGATCTTCGTCGGCTTTCCCATCTTCATCGTCGTCCCAGGGCCGTACCGTACTCCGAAGGCTCTGGTCGTAAAGGAGGGCCAAGTCCGCGCCGTCGGGGTTGAACTTGGGGCGAACATAGACGGCGAAGCTCTCGAGAAGATCCGTTACCTCCGGATCCCATCCGTACCGAGTTAGGAGTTGGCCCATCGAATAGAGTGCCACCTGGGACCCGGTCAGCTCCCCTGAGTGGATGCCGCCGTCTAGGTACATGGCGGGTTTTTCCGAAGCGGACCCCGTGATCTCCGCGGTGATTTCCATGACCCAGAGTTTTCTCCCCTTCAAACTCTCCCCAATGCTGTAGAGTTCGGTGAGCTCCGGATAAAGCTCGTGATATTCCCGAAGGATCTGCTCCGTTTCAGCCGCCGTGTAGTAACGGTTCCAATCCACACTGCCATCCGATCCCACCAGGCTGTGCCCCTGGGCAAGGACGGGGGTAGGGGTCTGGACTAACCCCAGCACCAAAAAGAAAGCGGGGCCAACCAGGAACCGGATGGCGAAAACAGGGGATCGTGTCATTCTGGGCCTCCTTGTGGGCACTAGCAGGTCGCATGGTTGGAGGGCGCGGCCGCACCCCCATCCCGGCGACCTGCATGAAGGCAAGGTAGCGCTCGGGACTCCAGTTCGCCTCACTTGGGAGGGTCTTTTCAAAAAACAGCTTTCAGGCAATCTTTTCTTCCTGGAACTTTTTCTCAAAAAAGCGTATAAACACTCCCCACTGCCTCACCACCCAGGAGAGAGTTGTTATGAAAATCCGGGACTTGCTCAACGAGAAGGGCTACGAAGTGGTAACCGTACCCCCTTCTTTTCCCGTTCAGGACGCCATGCGTCTCCTGGTCGAGCACAACATAGGATCCGTGGTCGTGGCCCAAGAGAAGGTGGTTGAGGGGATCCTCACGGAACGGGATATCCTCCGGCTGGCGACAGAAGACTCAGTCGCCATGGCGTCCATGAAGGTCGAGGACGTCATGACCAAGGAAGTTGTGGTGGCCCTCCTGGACGACAGCGTGGATTATGTCATGGAGATCATGACCAAGAACCGCATCCGGCACCTCCCCATCGTCGATCAGGGTTGGATGCAGGGCATACTTTCCATTGGTGACGTGGTTAACGCCCTGCGAAAGAAGGTCGAAGTGGAGAACAACTACATGCGGGACTACATCCGGGGAGTATTCTCTTAGGAGAGGCCGTCATGGCACCTCTCCCACCACCACCACTTCGCCTGCCAGCTCTCCGACCAGCCCTCCGACCACGCGGCCGTCAGGCCATTTCCTCCGGCCGGTCCAGG
>JBDHMC010000421.1:0-2853 GCA_039656355.1 Gemmatimonadota bacterium
GCAATCCAAGCAGGGTCGACTTTCCCGAACCGGATGCCCCCAGTATCGCCGTTACTTCACCCGGCGCCAGCTGCAGAGTGACATCGTCCAGTATAGTGAGTCTGCCGCCCGGACCATCCACCTGTTTACCGGGATCGAGGGAAGGTTGTAGCGGGAGAGAAGGCGTCCCACTTCCTCCTGATCCTCGTCCGGTTCCACCGATGCCACCACCGGCTCCACAAGGTCCACAACAGGTTGGAGCGGATCGGCCAGGATCAGATCGTCCAACCGGACCGTTCCCAAAAGTTGACGCAGATCGTCCACGACAAAGACCGTGTAGAAATCCTCCACTTCCCGGCCCTGCCGGCGAACCTCCGCTATGGCCTGCCCCGCCGTCAGTTCTCCTTGGACACGGACCAAGACCGTGTCCATCAACCCACCAGCAGATTCCTCGTCGTATCGAAGAAGTCCCCGAATCTCCCCAGCCTCTTCCAGTGGAAGAGCCGCTAGGATCTTCGCCCTCTCCTCGGGCTCAAGATCTCCCACAAGGTCGACGGCGTCGTCGACCTCGAGTTCATGGATGAGTTCGGCCCCTTTCTTCGGGTCCAGGGCCGCCAGGATCTCTCCCGGATCCTCCTCCTCGTCCATCTCTGCCAGAGTTTCCGAGGCGAGTTCTTTGGGAAGAACCTGGAGAAGGGCCACCCGCTCTTCATCGGCCTCCAGGGACTCCACCAGGTCTGCCACATCGCTGGGATGGAGCTCCCGGAGAAGTTCACGGACAGCGATCATATCCCCCGACCCCACCAACTCCTGGAGTCTCAGTCGAACACCTTCGATGTCCGCAAATCTGGGAGCCGTCACAGGTGACCCTCCAGAGAAAGGAGTTAAAAGGTCGCTGGAAAACGTCCTGGCACAGTCGGATCCAGGCCGGCGGGCAACCAACCGACCCACCCTTTACGATTCTTAGCGGGGTAAAGAAAGATCCGGGACGGGATAAGGGGCGTCAAGCCGAGGAGGACGGAAGAGGGGAGAGTGAGCTGGGCTTTTCAATTCAACCAGACCCTGGTTCGAGGACACTTCTGAGGAGCTCCTCCTGTTTCAAGAACATCTCACTCTGGACCCGATTGGCCCCATCAGAATGTTCGTGGCCGAGCACATGAAGGGTACCATGAATCACCAAACGCAAGAGTTCCTCATAAAGAGGTACATCCAGCTCCGAGGCCTGACGTTTGGCTTGCTCGAACCCCAGGTAGATGTCGCCCAAAACGCGCTCCCCCGACTCATAAAGGGCGAAGGCGATCACATCGGTGGGACAATCCTCTCCAAAGTATTCCTGGTTCAACACCAGAATGCCCTCATCGTCCAACAGGGTAATGGAGATCTCACCGCTCCGGATCCCCTCCGAGTCCAGAACCGTTCGGCATCCCTTCGCCAGTAGATGTTCTGGGACGTTCCAGGAGCCCATATCGTTCACCATGACCATGATTACCGGGTTCTTAGCTGCCATTGTTTCCTGAGGACGGAGACGTCTCATCGCTGGGGGTGAGAGGGAGCTGTTCCTCGTCGGAATCCTCGGACGACGGCTCTTGAACTTCTTGGTCGTGGCTTTGGTCCTGGTCCTGGTCTTGGTCCGAGGGCGGGTCGAGCGAGTCCTCTTTGGGAGCTTCGGTAATATGCCGAGTGGCAGGATAATCCAACCGGTGATGGAACATTCCCCCCACCACCTTCACGAACTGCTCCTGGATTAGATTGATCTCCCGGAGGGTTAGCGGCGCTTCGGATAGTTGGCCATCCCGGATCTTCCCATCCACTACAGTCTTCACCAACTCCTGGACCCTTTCGGGGGAAGGATCCTGAAGGGCCCGGGTGGCCGACTCCACCGAATCAGCCAGCATGGCAATGGCCGTCTCCTTCGACTGGGGTTTGGGGCCGGGGTACCGGAATTCCTCCTGTTTGGGTTCCTCCTCCGACTCCTCCTTGGCTTTTTCGTAGAAGAAGCCGATTAGCTGAGTGCCGTGGTGCTCCGGGATGAAGCGGGCCACGATGTCCGGGACCCCTTCCTCCCGAGCCATACGCTCCCCTTCGACAACGTGCTCCCGAACGATGGCCGCCGAAGTGTGGGGTTTCAGCTTGTCATGGGGGTTCCTGCCTCCTGGCTGGTTCTCCACGAAGTACTGGGGTTTCAGCATCTTCCCCACGTCGTGGTAGTAGATCCCGATTCGGGCCAGGAGACCATTGGCTCCGATGGATGTGGCCGCGGCTTCGGCCAGGTTCGCAACGTTAATTGTATGCGCGTAGGTGCCGCTGGCCTCCAGGGAGAGACTCTTGAGAAGCGGGCGGTTCGGATCGGCCCACTCCAGTAACGTCTGATCCGTGGTGATGCCTGTGAACCATTCGAAGACCGGCATGAAGCCCATGGCAAAAATGGCACTGATGGTGGCGTTTACGGCCGCAAAAAAGATGGAGGCCGGAATGCTCCCGGGTTCCAATTCCCCCGTGAGGCCGAAGGCGCCGATTGCCAGGGTGTATCCAGCCGTGATGAGGGCTATGAAGATCCATGTCTGGGAGCGTCTCCGGACCGCCCGGGCGGAGAGGGCTGCCGCCGCTCCCCCAATGAGGGTAAAGCCGAGAATCGGATAAGTGCTGAAGGGCTCCTGGGCTCCCGACAGGACCCCTAACACCAGGGCCAGGATCAGAGCCATCCGCCCATCCCAGAGGATGGCTACCGGAAGGATTACGAAGGCGATGGGAAGCAGCTCCCATCGGTCGTTCCACTGCGATGAGAGCCCGGCTGAGGCCAGGAAGTAAACAGCCACCAAAAATGCCAGAAGGAGTACCCACCGAAAGCTCCCGTAGATCTCCCGTCTGTAAAAG
>JBDHMC010000422.1:0-2843 GCA_039656355.1 Gemmatimonadota bacterium
ATCGTGGGATACGTACCAGCCGTACTTGACCATCGTCGTAGTGGTGGCCAATGCCAGGCCTCCGTCGTTCCCTTGGGCGATGTTCACCTGGGGGATGTCCAGGGTGGCAAGCTGTACCACCTGGAAGTCGTCGGTGGAGGCGAAGGCCTGGTATACCCTTTCCCGCTCCCGGGCCGCATGCACCAACTGCATGGGTTGGATCAAAGGATCATGCCAGCACCAGATGTCCACCTCCACCTGCTCATCCTCGGGAATCTCTTCGTCATCCTCTGCCGGCGGCCGCGGGGCCGTACCGAAGAGAAGGCGGGTGCCTTCGTCGGAGAAGGAGGGGGCCGCGTTATCTGGAACCCACCAGCCTACGGGGATTCCCGGTGTACCCTCGGTGGCCACCGCACGGGCTTCCGCACCACCCAGGGCTGCATGGTACAAGGCGTAGGTCGGCTCATCGGCTTCCCAGTCATCCCGGTTGGTGAGGAATGCAACCTGGTCGCCGTTGTCGGCAAGGGTGGTTCCTCTGTACTCGCCCTCTCCGGTGAGGATGGGGGATGCCGCCGCCGAAGAAGTGTTCACTGCGAACACGCCGTCAGCGGTGCCATCTTCGTTGGAGGCAGTGTAAACAAGCCACTCACCGTTGTCCGTGAAGAAGTAGGCCGTTACGTCCTCGAACTGGGTTTCCTGCCCGCTTCCCAGATCCCGAAACACGAGGACATCGCCTTCGGCCTTGTCCCGTTCGTCAGGATCGCCTCCCGATTGGCCACCGGCCCGGCCCCCACCTGTTCGCCCACCGCCGGCACGTCCACCTCCGGGCCTCCGGCCTGCTGCCGCGGGCTCCGCCGGGGTCTCTTCACCCTCGGCGGTGGAGTCCGATTCTTCAACTTCCGCTTCCAGGAGGTAGGCGAGATATGCGCCCTCGTCGGCGGGAACCTTGAAGGATTGGACCCGCTCCGCCTTGAAGAAGTCGGTGTTGAGGGAGCCGCCCCCAAAGGCAGAGGAGAGCTCGATGATGCCCAGAGAATCCGTAGGCATCTCATCGCTGTCGGCGTCGGCTTCTTCCAGGGAATCCACCACCGACTGCATGGGGTCGATGGTAAAGATCAGAAACCGGGAGTCGGGCGTGATACTAGGGCCCGAAGCTCGGTCGAAGGCGCCCACCTGGGCGTTGCCCCCGCCGACAGAGCGAAGCGTCATGACACCGTCCGCCTCTCTGGCCGATGTCACAAAAGCGATCCACTCGCCGTTGTTGGCGAGTGTGGTGCCGCTGATGGTCTTCCAGATGTCGTAGGAGTCGTGGTCCAGGGCCTTCTTTCCAGCCACCTGAGCACCAAGAAGGGCAGGGGCGGCGAGAAGGAAGAGGCCCATGGCCAAGGAACGGCGAAGTACTTGTTTGGATTCCATGTTCACACCCGAGGGCCGTGGGAATCGATGAGGAGCTGCAAAGCTCCGCTTAGGCTCCATTCAGAGTCTGGATATGATCGGGGTTCGAGGCCGCCCCGGCAACCAGCGACGAGGTGTGTGGACGGAACCGCGGCTTCGTCAAGGAGTTGCCGCGCTTGCCTTTGACGATGCCCTCGGGGATATTCCCCCGGTTCGTCATCCGCCTCGGAAAAGGCGCGTCTTCCCCGGGGCCACCCAAGACTCGTAGTCAGGGGTCCGACATGACTCAGACGGCTCAGCCTCCCAGTATCGCCGACCAGGGGACCTGGTTCGGTCATCCCCGAGGACTCTCCACCCTCTTCTTTACGGAGATGTGGGAGCGATTCTCCTATTACGGGATGCGAGGAATTCTCATCCTGTTCATGCTCGACGCGATCGAGACTGGGGGCTTGGGTCTGGATGTTCCCAAGGCTGGAGCCATCTACGGTCTGTACACGGGGTTCGTGTACCTCATGGCTCTCCCGGGTGGGTGGTTCGGCGACCGGCTTGTGGGCGCCAAGAACGCGGTATTCTATGGAGGACTTCTCATTGCAGCGGGGCAGTTTTCCCTGGCTTTTGCCTCCTCCACACCCGCCGGATTCTACGTGGGCTTGGCGTTTATCGTAATCGGCACCGGCCTCCTGAAGCCGAACGTGTCAGCTATCGTGGGGGACCTCTACCCCGAAGGCGGAGCCAGAAGGGATGCTGGATTCAGCGTCTTCTATATGGGGATCAATATTGGTGCGTGGCTCGGACCGCTTCTGTGTGGTTTCCTGGGTGAGGGAATGGAAGGGGTCTTCCCGGGTGCCTGGAAGTACGCCTTCCTGGCTGCAGGCACGGGGATGCTTCTCGGTCTAGCCCAGTACAAGATCGGCGCCGGCTTGGCTGGCGTTGGAGGTCCGCCGAATTTGAGCAATGAGGAACGGAGATCAGCCAACAAGTTGCTGTGGGGAAGCATCGGGGGGATTGCGGCGGTTGGTGTGGTTTTTGCCTTTCTCCAGTCTCGGGGCGTCATCTCTATCACTCTCCAACAGGTCGCTGGGGGTTTCATCTTCCTTATCGTGGGCCTAGCCGTCGCCTACTTTGCCTATCAGATCATCTTTGGCCCGTGGAACACCGTCGAAAAGAAGCGGCTGGTGGTCATCTTCTTCCTGTTCATCGGCGCTGCCCTTTTCTGGTCCGGATTCGAGCAGGCTGGATCGTCGCTGACCATCTTCGCGGATGTGTTCACGAACCGGATGCTTATGGGGTGGGAGATTCCCGCGAGCTGGTTCCAATCGGTGAACCCCGTCTTCATCATCGCCTTCGCCCCGGTTTTTGGGTGGCTCTGGTTGGTGTTGGGCAAGTGGAACCCGTCTCTTCCCCTGAAGTTCGGCTATGGCCTGATCCTTCTCGGTGTCGGGTTCCTGACCATGGCTTGGGCCTCCCTC
>JBDHMC010000423.1:0-2843 GCA_039656355.1 Gemmatimonadota bacterium
CGCCAGGAAGCTCGAGTCGATGGTCGGGGCCATCGTATTCACCGGATCGGATATCACTCTCCCCCCGGATCTCGATCAAATGGCCGCCACCGTGATGTTACCGGCACCGGGGGCGGAAGAATTCCGGAGCCTCCTGGGGAATCTCCTCCGGGATCTGAGCCATCGACAATATGTGGAGGTAAATCTCACCAAAGAGGAGACGGCGGGCCTTCTGAAGCATCTTTCCGGCCTCACGCTTCTGGAGGCGGAGAAGATCCTCACCAAAGCCATCATCGAAGATCACCGTCTCACTCCCGAGGACATCCGACACGTTATCGAAGCCAAGAAGGCCGTGGTGGAGCGGGAGGGTTTGTTGGAGTATTACCCGCTCGAGCAGACCATGGCGAACATCGCCGACTTGGAGAACCTGAAGAAGTGGTTGGGGAAGCGAAAGAACGTGGTGGCGAACCCCCTGAAAGCCGAAGAATTCGGCCTGTCCTTCCCCCGCGGAGTTCTCCTCCTGGGGGTGCCCGGGTGTGGGAAGAGCCTCTCCGCCAAGGCCGTGGCTTCGGAGTGGGGCCTCCCTCTCCTCAAGTTCGACACCTCCAACCTCTACAACAAATACATCGGGGAGAGTGAGAAGAACTTCAAACGGGCGATTCGGGCGGCGGAGCGAATGGCTCCAGTTGTCCTCTGGATCGACGAGCTCGAAAAGGCTTTTGCGGTAGGAGGCGCAGAGGACGGGGGGGTGTCACAGAGGATCCTGGGGAGCTTCCTGAACTGGATGCAGGATCGAACGGGGGAAGTCTTCATCGTAGCCACGGCCAATGCCATCGAGAAGCTCCCTCCGGAATTTCTCCGCAAGGGCCGTTTCGATGAAATCTTCTTCGTGGATCTTCCCGATGCTGCCACCCGTCGGGAGATCTTTCGCATTCATCTCGCCTCGCGAGGTCAGGATCCGGAGGGATTCGGCCTGGATCACCTCGCTGAAGAGTCGGAGGGATTCACCGGATCAGAGATCGAAGAGGTGGTGGTCTCCGGACTCTACACAGCCTTTTCTGCGGACCAGGCTCTGACCACGAATGACCTCGAAAGGGAGGTGCGGGGAACGGTTCCTCTCTCCGTGACCATGGCCGAAAAGGTGGGTGCCCTCAGAGCCTGGGCCCAAAGCCGGACTGTTCCCGCAAACTAAGAAACACCTCTACCCCCCAAGTTGGGGTGCCGGGCTACACCGGTTCGATGAACTCAGGGAGGTCGTTCCTTGGGGAATTCACCCCGGTTGTTACGGGATACGCCTCGATGTCCTCCCCATAGGGTCGCAGGAGCGTGAGAAGATCGCCGGGAGCAGTCTTGGGATCGAGCCATCGGTCATGAGTGCTTGCGGGAAGGATCACCGGCATCCGGGGGTGAATCTCTCTTATGGACGGTACGGCCTCAGTGGTGAGGACGGTGAAGGTGTACACTGGTGCGGTTTCCCCTGGATCCCATTTCTCCCAGAGGCCAGCCATCACAAAGGGCTCTCGGTCGGCACGGTGAATCCAATAGGGAGTCTTCAGCCCCTTGGTGGCCCCTTCCCCTTCCTCCCGCTTCCACTCGAAGAACCCGTCCGCCAGCACCAGGCAGCGGCGGCGTTGGAAGGCCCGCCGGAAGGCTGGCTTCTCCGCAACCGTCTCCGACCGGGCGTTGATCATCCGGCTTCCTATCGCCGGGTCCTTGGCCCACGAGGGAATCAAACCCCATCTCAGGAGACCCATTCGACGGCCCGCCTCGTCCTGGGCAATCACGAGGGCATCCTGGGTTGGGGCGATATTGAACCTTGGAGGATACTCGAAGTCAGGGGGTTGAACGTCGAAGGAATCCACCAGGTTGGAGAGGGGAACGGAGAGAGTGTACCGACCGCACAACGGACTGGTACCTAGCGGGGGGTGGTGGGCCCACGGAGGCCCGCGTACCCCGCGATGAAGCTCCCGGCCGCCTCCCGGCTCCGGAGCACCCGAAGTGGGGAAACCCCGACCTGTTCGGAAAGGACACGAAGGTTCACCAACGCGATGATCTCGAGGTCATTCAGATCGATCTGGTTCCAGTCCCGGGAGGGCCGTCCCCTGAACTCGTCATAGGCTCGTGTCAGAGAGCCCAATGGCGCTTCCTCCGGCAGGGAGATATGGAAACTCCCCACACCCAGGCCGAGGCGGCTGGCCACCTCCCTCCATGGCCGTCCACTTCGTCGGAGCCCAATGAGCGCGTCCGGCGAGACTCCTGCCCTCTCTGACAGAAACAGAACTACGGGAACCTCATCAGGAACCAGGTCCCAATCCCCCACGACGTCGACTTCCCCTATGGGCACCTCGAAGTACTCGGCCAGGGCCCGGAAGTACGCCTCCCTCACGGCAGAGTCCACGTCCTGCCCCAAGGCCGGGGAAGGAGCCACGACAACTGTGGAAAGCACAATCCAAGGGAGGAAACGGGTCCCTGGGATCGAGGGGAATTTCACGAAAGTCCTCCAAAGCCACAAAGCAACCTGGGGTTCTTTAACAATAAGTTCCCAATTGGCTCTGGAGCAATCGAATATGTGAACCGGCAAGACATCCTCAACGGGTGCGGTGATCCCCAGTTCGGTCCGCCTGCCCCTTCGTATTCCTGATCCAGGGCCGCCAATATGGCAGACCACACCCCCCCAATCCTGGCACGATGCTTGAGATACTGATGCGTGGGCGGGGGTGTTGGGTCAGGGGAGAGAAATGGATGCGGCGCGGGAGGGTATATGAACGAGCACGAGAATGACGCCAGAACTGGGGAGCACGACGGGAACCTTCCAGTCCTTGAAGCGGCGGCGGTGGCCGCACCGAGGAGGAAAGGTGACCTGG
>JBDHMC010000424.1:0-2829 GCA_039656355.1 Gemmatimonadota bacterium
CGCCCTCAGGGGTGCCAGAGAGGTCGACCTGACCTTCAGCGCCGCCCCGCATCTGGAAGAGCTAGGGACCCTCCTCGAGCTTCCGGAAGGGGTGGCCACGCAAGGGAAAATTGACATCCAGACCCGGGTCACCGGCCCATCCAAGGATCTGGCCGGGCTTCGGTTCGATGGTGAATTGAGGCCGGACCAGATTAGCATCTCCCACCCGTCCTTGGCCGTCCCATTCGAAATACCAGCCGGCGTTTTGCGGCTCTCGGGAATCCGAGGGGTTCTTGAGGGACTCCCAGTTTCTTTCGGTGATGACCACCTCTCGATTTCCGGCGAGATCACCAATCTCCTGGCGATCCTTGACCGAGAGTCCAGACCTCGGTTCGAGGGTTCCGTTCAGGGTCCTCGGCTGGACCTTCGCCGGATCAGCGCAAACGCACCCCCAGATTCCACTCTCACCTACGGGAAGATCGCTTTTGCGAAGATCGGGGGTTGGCCCGTGGGGGGACGGGGATTTCAGGAGGCTGCTGAGGAGTTGGGCTTGGCTCGTCCTGACTCCCTGCCCGTCACCGGGATTCTCGAGGTCCGACTGGATACGGTCATCGACCGCCAGGGTCGCATGGAGGACCTCCAGGCCAGAGTGGATTTCGGTCCCACTTTCCTAGGGGTCTCGGACGGGGTCTTTCACCGTTTCGGGGGAGAGGTTCGAACTGCTGCCAACCTGACCCTGGGACCGGAGACTGCCGCTCCTTTTTCCTTGAATCTGGAGGTCCTGGATGTGGATGCCGGGGCCTTTCTCTCCCAGACATCCCCCCTTGGACGGTTCGTCAAGGGTCGCATCACCCTCCAGCTGGACCTCGTGGGAAGCCTGGACGCCCTTCTCCTCCCCGATGGCCCTGCTCTGGTTGGTTCCGGGGGGTTTTCCCTGGCCGGAGGCCTCACGGCCGTCCCGCTGACCCAAGCGTTGGCCGACTTCCTGGGGTTGGAGTCCCTTCGCGCACCCTCGGTTCATGAGTGGGAAACCTCCTTCCTTCTCGAAGATGGACGGGTGAGACTCGCCGACGCGACGATATACGGAGCCCCCGGGACACCAAGAGTAGGGGGGGAGGTCGGCCTGGATGGTGGACTGGAGCTGCAATCGGCCTTTGACCTCCCTTCCGAACGCCTCAGCGCTTCGACTCTAGCACGCCTCGGAGTGGCGGGAGAAAGGGCCGCGAGTCTCCTCAGCCAGCCTGAGATGGTGCAGGCTGTTCTTCGAGTAGGAGGCTCGGTTCTCCACCCGACGATCCAGGCCGATCCTCAGGCCACTGCCGTCACAGTTGGGGCGGCGGTGGAGGAAGAAGTACGAAGCGAGATTCAGGAACGAATCGAAGAGCAGAAACAAGTACTCCAGGATAGGGCAACGGGATTCCTCCGGAACCTCGTTGAGCGCCGGGATACGACCCCGCCAGATACGCTGAGACCAGATACCATACTTCCGGATACGACCCCGCCGGATACGCTGAGACCAGACACCGTCCTCCCCGGTTTGATCAACCCCGGGGGCCTCAGTTGGGCGAGGGTCGCCCCCCCGAATCAGCTTCCTCTCCAGCGTCTGCTTCGCCCAATCCATCATCCAAGGCCAGGACGGCCGCCAGGACCGTCCGGATTGAATTGAGGTAAAACCCTGGGTCTACCTTCTCGAACTCATCCGAGGCCCGGTGATAATCCGGATGGTCTTCGACTCCGAAGTAGACGAAGGGAATCCCCTTCGCATGAAAGGGTCGATGATCGGAAGAATTCGTCCAGTTTTGCATCCCCTCCACACCTGGCTGATCATGGCCGAAACGGAGGACCACCGGTGACCGTCCCTGAACTGTCTCCAGGATGGGAAGAAGTTGGGGATAATGGAAAGGACCGGCGGCGAAGAGAAGGGAGTCACTTCGGGCCAGCATATCCAGGTTCACATTCAAGACCATCTTTTCGGGCCAGCCGGCATCGACGAAGGCATTTGACCCTCCCATACCCATCTCTTCGGCGTCCACAGCGGCGAAGACAATGGTGTGGCGGGGCGGGTTCTGGACGAAATACCGAGCCAGTGCCATCACGGCCACGGTCCCCGAAGCGTTGTCATCGGCCCCATTGTAGATGGAGTCACCCTCCGCTTCGGCGGGGGTCCCGGGACGAGGGGCTCTGATGCCCAGGTGATCGAAGTGAGCCGAAAGCACAATGGCCCCCATCTCCGGGTCCTGACCTGGCACAACTCCGACCACATTGGCACCCTGCGTCACTTGGGTAGTGTCACGCCGCCCCCGGAATTCGAAGGGTTGAATGAAGCCGGACGGTGGAGCGTCCAGACCTGCCGCTTCAAACCCGGCCCGGATGTATCCCTGTGCCAAGACACCTCCCTGAGACCCCGTACGTCGCCCCTCCAGAGAGTCATGTGACAAGACCTGAAGGTCCTCCATGATTTGAAGTGAGTCCCCGGCGACGAAGGAGTCAGGATCTTCTGCCGCCTGACCGGCCGGTGGAGATCCGTCCGCCACGCTGCAGGCCAAGATCCCCACCAGCGGTAGGCTCACGCTCAGAAAAGAGACTGGGAGCTTCATCATCGGCCTCCCGCCGGTATGTGGTCCATGAGGTAGCGAGTTAGAAGAGAGTAGACATGAAGTGTGGTCCCCGCACCCTCGTAGATGCCATGAGTCCGGTTGGGATAGGACATCATATCGAAGGGTTTTCCGGCTTCGATGAGACGGTTGATGAGGGCCTCGGTTCCTTGGTAATGGACATTGTCGTCGCCGGTCCCATGGACCAGGAGAAGGTTTCCTTCCAACTGATGGGCGTACGTAATCGGAGATCCCT
>JBDHMC010000425.1:0-2822 GCA_039656355.1 Gemmatimonadota bacterium
CTCTCCTCCCCTTTTTCGCCTTCGAATGCCAAAGACCGCCGGTATCATAGGTCCACCACTAGGGGTGTCAAGCCAGAGTCGGTCGTCGTTGGATCACGGCCGTTTTTCGGCCTTCCACCACGTCTCAGGAAGGCCGAACACATGCTTCGGAAAAAATATTCTCTTCCGATTCAACCCCTTTCCTTCTACCTTTTTCCTTCACCTAAAAACATAAGCGAAGTTCAGAAAGCCTCTTTGCCCGGAGAAGTGTAGCCATGACAAACCGACATCCAACACGGCGAGATGCCATCAAGGCCGGCCTCCTGGCCGGAGCTGGCCTTGCCGTCGGCCGCCTTCCTCTGGCCGCCGAAATTACCAGGGCCAGACAACTTACCCCTATCATGAAGTCCATCCCGTCCACGGGCGAAGAGATCCCTGTGGTGGGCCTGGGGACAAACCGTTACGGAGTGAGCACACCCGAGGAAATGGCTCCTCTCCGTGAGGTTCTTCGACAGATGCCTGGCTTGGGCGGAAAGGTCATCGACACGGCACCTTCGTACCGAGGGTCGGAGGCGGTGCTCGGACAACTGATGTCTGAGTTGGGGAACAGGGACCAGTTCTTCCTCTCCACCAAGGTCACCGCTCCGGATGGCAACGTCGAAGAGGGCATCCGGCAGATGACAAACTCGTTCGAGGTCCTGAAGACCGACATGATCGACCTCATGGAGGTCCATAACCTGAATGGGACCGACGCCATCCTGCCCGTGATGAAAGAATGGAAGCAGGAGGGGCGAATTCGTTACATCGGGGTCACGACCTCCAGCACCCGATCCCACGAAGCCCTCATGGAGATCATGCGACGGGAGCCCCTGGATTTCATTCAGGTGAATTATTCCATCGGGAGCAGGGACGCCGCAGAGAACGTCCTACCCCTGGCCCAGGATCGGGGAATGGCTGTGATGCTCAATGTTCCCTTCGGTGGGCGCCGAGGGAGCGTGTTCGGTCTTCTGGCAGACAAGACGCTGCCGGAGTGGGCTGCAGAGTTCGATTGTACTTCTTGGGCTCAGTTCTCCCTGAAGTACATCATCTCCCATCCGGCCGTGACCTGCCCGATTCCGGGCACGACAGACGCGGAGCACCTGGCCGACAACTTGGGAGCGGGGATGGGTCGTCTCCCGGACGAAACCATGCGCACCCGGATGGCACAGCTTTTCGATTCATTCTGATTTGATAAGGGCGATCCTGCCCAAAAAAGAGAAAGCCCTGCGAGTCGGCACCACCGGACTCGCAGGGCTTTCGGTTTCCTATTACCCGTCCAGCTCTGGCTGAACCTTGTTCTCGTAGCAATCCATGCAGATGCCATGGGAAAACTGGACATCTGTCTTCTCGGAAACGTAAGCCTCCAGCTCCTGCCAGGAAGACTGGTCATCCCAGGACGCATTCTTGTCCCGGATTTTCCCGCAATACATGCAGATGGGAAGGAGCCGTTGCATGAGCTGCACTTCGGTCTGCAACGCCAAGACCCGTTCCGCTACCCTGAGTCGTGCCGTCAGCTCATCCATATCCACGGGTTTGGTGAGAAAGTCGTCGGCCCCAGCATCCATGGCCTCCAGAAAACTCCCTTTCCCGCTAAGAGAAGTAAGTACAATGATGTAGGTGTAGGGCTTGTCCTTCTGAGCCCGCACGAGTTCGCACAACTCCCCGCCATCCATCTCCGGCATCATCCAATCCGTGATGATGATCCGGGCGCCTCCCTCTTGAAAAAGAGCCCAAGCTTGGTTGCCATCCCGAGCCTCGATCACCTCATGGCCCAGCTCTCTCAACTTGGAGCTGAGGACCAGTAGTGAAACGCCTTCGTCTTCCGCAATCAGAATCCGCATACTCTTGTCTACCGCCCCTGCATGAGTCTTCGAAAAGCCTCGTCGTCCGTCATGAAAGCCCGAGCTGCCTCCCCGGACCGAAGAATCCTCACGCTCCGGATCTCATCCCCGGCCGAGAACTCGCCAAGAACGTCGGAGCCGGCGACGACCCGGCCCAGCGCCGTGAATCTACCATCGAGATCAGAGTCACCACCCAAGGTGAGGTAGAAGCTGTTTGGACCCGACAGACCCAGTACACCCGCGCCATCGTGTTTTATGGCAGAATTGGGAACCAGGGGGAGGTCCGCCACTGCCACCGATCTCTGGATCTCCGAGTCGACGAGTGCGTTGATCAGGCCGGCCCCCACTTCCGAGATCTGCCCCACCGGTGGACCGGCTCTTCCACGCCCTCCACCCTGCGGTGGGCCCTCCCGCCCCTCGATCATCCTCATGAAATAGGCCGTCTGGAGGGGCGCGTTTTCATAGTCCAGGGTCGTGATTACCCGGGCGCCCGAGCTGGTTGAAATGTCCGCAAAGATCCCATCGGGGAGGTAGACCCCCTCCCGAGTGAGGGGCTCATCCAGATTCGCGATCCCGTAGGCCACGACTGCCGTCGCCAGAGCCGAATGCTCCTGATGTTCGGTATAAGGCACCAGTTCACTGTAGATGTCGTAGAGGGTGTGCCAGGCCCGGCCATAGGAGTAGTCGGTCTGAGTACTGAACCGGAACGTGGGAATTCCCATCATGGCGAAAGAGGAGGAATCGGTGCCGCCGGGAGAAGTGGGCCGAAGACTCGGATAGGCGTTTTCCCGCAGCTCAAAGGGCCAGTTCGGGTTCAGGTCCACCAAGGGCGCCGTGATACCCTTCAGCGCCCCGTGCCAGGCGCGTGGCACCACCGCCCCCGTGATTGCGCTTGGGCTCCCGTCCCGGTTGATCATGGTGACGATGTTCGCGTGGACTTCGGGTCGGTCCGCCAACCAATCT
>JBDHMC010000426.1:0-5024 GCA_039656355.1 Gemmatimonadota bacterium
TTCGGCTCCGTTTTCAACAACGTGGTGAACACTCGGTTTCCACCGAAAGTGAGGGGGGCACTCTTCTAGGCAGAGCACCCGCTCTTCGTGAAAGGTGTTCGACGTTCTGTTGCCAGAGTACGCGACACCACCCCCTTTTGTTGCAGGGGAAGAATGGGGGGAAGCGCCCGACAGAACCATCCTCCATGGAGGACTGATTACCGACATGTTGTGGGATTTTCTGATTGTCGGCTCTGGATTCGGAGGGAGCGTCAGCGCCCTTCGGTTAGCGGAGAAGGGCTACTCCGTCCTGGTCCTCGAGAAGGGAGGGCGGTGGGAGGAGGAGGATTTCCCCAAGACCAATTGGAATCTGAAAAAGTGGTTTTGGATCCCCGCTATCGGGTTCCGTGGCTTTTTCAAGATGACATTCCTCCGCCATATCACAGCCCTATCAGGCGTGGGAGTTGGCGGGGGATCTCTCGTTTACGCAAACACCCTACCGACCCCCGAGGAGGCGTTCTTCAGAGCCAAAGAGTGGGGACACCTGGCCGATTGGCTAACCGACCTAGAGCCCCACTACGAAACCGCCCGCAGGATGCTGGGAGCCACCGACTACCCCCTGGAGACAGCCCCGGATCGGGCACTCCGGGCCGTGGCCGCGAGGCTGGGCCGGGAGGACCATCTCCGCCCTGCACCGGTTGGAGTCTACTTCGGAAGTGCGGGAGTGACGGTTCCGGACCCCTATCACGAAGGGCAGGGACCGGATCGGACCGGCTGTAACCAGTGCGGCGGATGCATGACCGGGTGCAGGTTCGGGGCGAAGAACACGCTGGACAAAAACTATCTGTGGCTGGCGGAGCGTCATGGGGTCACCGTCGAACCCGACACGGAGGTGACCTGGGTGCAACCGCTTCAGGAAGAGGTGGGGGGCTCCACCCGAGATCAACAAGTCGAGTACCTGGTGACGGCCCAAAAGGGGAAGAGCCCCTTCAGAAGGGCGGGTCGCACCTACCGAGCCAGAAACGTCATTTTCGCCGGCGGAGCCTTGGGCACCGTCGAACTTCTGCTGCGCCTCCAGAAAAAGTCCAACGGCCTGCCGAGACTATCGGAGCGTGTGGGAAACCGGGTCCGCACGAATTCGGAAGTGTTGGTGGGAGTAACTACGCAGCGCCGAGATCTGGACCTGTCGGAGGGTGTGGCCATCACGTCCATCCTCCGGACGGACGATCACTCCTATGTGGAACCGTGCCGCTTCTCTCCCGGCTCCGGTTTCTTTCGACTGTTGGCGACACCTCACGCCCCTGGGAAGACCTTATTTGAAAGGGTGGCTAATTCTGCACGGCGAATCTTCCACGCCCCCGTGCGCAGTGTCCGTGCTCTCCTCGTTCGCGACTGGGCCCGACACACCACCGCTCTCCTTTATATGCGCACGCAAGACGGGTATCTGCGGCTCACCTCGGGACGAGGGTTCCTGTCTTGGCTGCAGTCCGACCTCAAATCCATCGAGGGGGACGGGCCTGTTCCCACTGCCGCCATCCCTGAGGCCACGGAACTGGCCGAGGAGTTCGCCAAGGAAGTGGACGGATATGTCGGGAGCATTCTCACCGAAACCCTGTTCGGGATTCCCACCACTGCTCATATCCTGGGGGGAGCTTGCATGGGAACGAGCAAGGAGGACGGTGTCATCGACCACCGACACCGGGTCTTCGGTTACGACGGGCTCTACGTTATCGATGGCTCGGCCATGAGCGCGAATCCCGGTGTGAACCCGTCCCTCACCATCACGGCTCTGGCGGAGAGGGCCATGTCTTTCGTACCGGACAAAGCCCTCTTGGGAGAGCCTATTTCTGAGAGTGGGAAGGAAGGCGCATGAACACCATCCGGCAGGGGGAAGGGGATTCCCCGTCGACCCAGGACTCAGTCCCCCCTGAGGGCGACACCGGTGGGCTGTTGAAGATCCTCAGGGTCCGGGACGGCCTCGCCGTGACCGTGGGAATCGTTATCGGAGTCGGTATTCTCCGGACGCCGGGCCTCATCGCCGGGTACTTGGGAAACCCCGTTGCCATGCTGGGAGTGTGGGTATTCGGGGGTGTGGTGGTCGTCCTCAGTACTTTGGTCCTGGCAGAGATGGCCGCTGCCCTTCCCCAAGCCGGCGGTAAATATGTCTACGCCAGAGAAGCCTACGGGCCCCAGGTCGGTTTTGTCGTAGGTTGGTCCGAGCTCCTGGTCACCCGAGGTTTTTCTGGGGGAGCCAAGGCCGTGGTCATCGCCGAGTACCTGGTCCTCCTTCTGGGCCGGGGATCGGTGCCCATTCTGGCTGCCACCGTGGTCCTGGCTTTTTTCTTCCTGCATACGGGTGGGCTGAGAATAGGGCGGGATTTCCAGAACCTCTCGACCTTGGCGAAGGTCACCTTCATCCTCGCCATTGGCGCGGCCGGGGTCCTGGGGGGAGACGGGACCGGCTTCCTCACGTCCATGGAGGTTTCCCCGGAATTCACTGGACTATTAGGTCTCGCGCTCGCCTACCAAGCCATAGCCTTTACCTACTACGGCTGGGAGGAACCGGCCAAACTCGCCGAGGAGACGATGAACCCGGACCGCAGCCTACCCCGCATTCTCGTAGGCGGGGCAGTGGCCGTGGCGATCCTTTATCTCCTCATGAACCTGGCTTTTCTCAGCGCTCTTTCTCCCGAAGAAATGGCGGGATCCCAGTTAGTGGCAGCGGACGCCCTCCACGCCACCTTCGGCGGAGCGGCCGGGACCTTCGTGACCGTTGCCAGCCTGGTGATCCTCCTCAGTTCACTAAACGTCCAGTTTCTTGGGATGCCCCGAGTGGTCCTGTCGGGGCACACCTCAGCCAGCGTTGGTCTTGATTACCATCATCCTCCTCGGCCTGGCCATCACAGGGGCCTTCGAATTTCTGATGAGATTCATGATGGCGGTGGCATTCTCCGTGGATCTGGTGGTGTTGGGAGGGATCTTCCTGCTTAGACGTCATCGGCCCGATCTTCACCGTCCCTTTCGGGTCCCGTTTTTCCCCTGGCTACCTGCGGTCACGGTCATGCTCTATGCCCTCGTCCTGGGGACCATCGTCTGGACCCAGCCCGGGTTTGGGGTCGGGGCCGCCACCATGTTGGGCATCCTTTGGCTCGCAGGTTGGGTCACGTTAAGGACATCCGAATGAAATACGCCTCCTCGGTCATCGATCTCATTGGCAAGACGCCCCTTCTAGCCCTTGACCGGATCAATGTCGGCGGCTCAGCACGTGTCTTTGGAAAATGCGAGTTCCTCAACCCCATCGCCATTAAGGACCGCCCTGCCCTTTACATGATCCTAGAGGCGGAGAAACGGGGCGACATCGCACCCGGCGCCACGCTGGTGGAGGCCACGTCGGGAAACACCGGAATGGCCCTGGCATACATCGGAAAAATGCGCGGTTATCAGGTCGTTCTCTGCATGTCCGAGATCCAGAGCGTGGAGAGACGGCGAGTCCTGGCGGCCCTGGGCGCGGAGCTGGTTCTCACTCCAAAAGAAGAAGGCACCAAAGCTGCCAAAGCCAAGGCTCTGGAGATCCATGCTGAGACACCCGGCTCTTTCTATGTGGGCCAGCATGACAACATGGACAACCGGAAGGCACACATCGAGACGACCGGTCCCGAGCTCTGGGAGGATACGGAAGGGAAGATCGATGTCTTTGTGGCCCCTTTGGGAACCGGCGGGACACTGACCGGTGTTGCGGAAGCCCTGAAGCCCAGAAAGCCGACGGTCCGGGTGGTGGGAGTGGAGCCTGCAGAAGCTCCCTTCGTCTCGGAGGGCCGGTTCGCCCCGCACCGGATGATGGGAACCGCCCCGGGGTTCATGCCCGGGATTGTGGACAGGGACCTCATTGACGAGATCCTCCTCGTGTCGGAGGCTGAGGCCTTCCACACCTGCCGGGAGCTCGCCCGAAAGGAGGGAATCCTGGTGGGCATTTCCTCCGGAGCCAGCGTGTGTGCCGCCCTCGAGCTGTCCAAGGATCCCGCCCATGCCGACATGGTGATCGTGGCCATGTTATGCGATAGTGGGGAGCGTTACCTGAGCGTCGATGGCCTTTTTGTTGGAGACAGTGAATGAGTGAAGCAGTCATCTGGGGAATCTTGGTCCTCTCCCTTTTGAATGCCGGAGCGATCCTATTTCTCCTCCTTCGCCCCCCCGCAAGTCTTTCTCAAGGAATCAGGAAAGCCGTTGAGGAAGACCTTCGAAAGGGACGGGATGAATCCTCGGTGGCAGCCCGAAGCCTCCGGGAAGAGGTTTCGACCGGTCTCACCACTTTGAGCGACAGCCTCTCCAACAACCTGGCCAACTCCAGCAAGGTCCAGCAGGAACACCTCTCCGGCGTCAGTAACCAGCTCAAAGCGCTTTCCGAATCCAACAACCGTGCCTTGGAGCAGATCCGAACCACTCTGGACACCCGAGTCAAACAGCTGCAGGAGGAGAACGAGAAGAAGCTTGAGGAAATGCGGAAGACCGTGGACGAGAAACTCCAGGGGACTCTGGAAAAGCGCCTCGGGGAATCGTTCAAGCTGGTGAGCGATCGCTTGGAGGCGGTCCAGCGTGGCTTGGGGGAAATGCAGAATCTGGCGACGGGGGTCGGGGACCTAAAACGGGTTCTCACCAACGTGAAGGCCCGGGGGACCTGGGCCGAGGTCCAACTCGGGGCCATCCTGGAACAGTTCCTGGCACCAGGGCAGTACAAGAAAAACGTTCAGACCAAAGAGGGCAGTTCGGATGTGGTGGAATTTGCGATCCGACTCCCCGGGCGACCGGACGACCCCAAAAGCTCCGTGTGGCTCCCCATCGATTCAAAATTTCCACAGGAGGACTACCTCCGCCTCCAGGAGGCCTCGGAAACAGGTGATGCCGATGGCGTTCAGAAAGCGGCCGACGCCTTAGGGAGAACCCTCAAGCTCGAGGCCCAGAAGATCCACGAAAAGTACCTGGATCCCCAAGGCACCACGGATTTCGGCATCATGTTCTTGGCCACGGAAGGCCTCTATGCAGAGGCT
>JBDHMC010000427.1:0-2809 GCA_039656355.1 Gemmatimonadota bacterium
AGCTGTTCTCCTGACCCCCAGGGCCCTACCCGATCTTCTCCAGCAGATCTCTGCGATGGAGGACCGGTTCGCCGATATCTCCGTGGTCCTCATGGGGGACCGGGTGAGGGGTATGCTTTGGGAGCCCAGCGAGCCTTCCATTCTCGGACGAGTGGGGCAGATCTCCAGCGGCCATTGGTGGACCACGGAACCTCCCACGGAAACGTTCCGCACCAGCTTGGGCGTGGCGGCTCGACAGCTCGGGGAAATAGAGGGATCTCTGGAACAACTCTCTGGCGAAATATCTCAACTCGAGCAGGCCCTGAAAGCTGCGGGGGCCCCGTGGATTCCGGGACAACGCATCGGAGGGTAGTGGGGTAGACCCGACACTCCTATGACCAAAGGCAAATCCCTTCTCTCCCGGTTTTTTGGATGGACTGCCGGGGTATTCTTCCATGTGGAGAGGCAAGGTGGTTCCGTCCCTGAAGGCCCCCTGGTGGTGGTGGCCAACCACCCCAATTCTCTGATGGATCCCCTTGTTCTCATTCGGGTTCTGGACCGGCAGACGAGACCCCTGGCCAAGGCCCCTCTCTTCGACCAGAAAATCCTAGGGTACATCCTCCGGGCCATGGGAGGCCTGCCGGTGTACCGGAAACAGGATTTTCCAGGAGAGATGAGGAAGAACCAGGGAACCTTCGACGCGGCCGTAAAGTCTCTCCAGGACGGCGAAGCGATTCAGATCTACCCGGAGGGTCTGTCTCACTCCGAGGCCTCTCTTGCTCCCCTGAGGACCGGGACGGCAAGAATCGCGTTCCAGGCTGAGGAGGGGACAGGATGGACCTCGGGACTCCAGATTCTCCCTGTGGGTCTTACCTACATCCGAAAGACATTCTTCAGGGGGCGGGTGGTGGCACTGGTGGGGGACCCCATTCCCGTGGCGGACTGGAAGGAGGCCCATGCCTCCGACGAACGGGAGGCCGTTCGGGACCTCACTGAGCGCATCCGAGACGGGCTGGAGCATGTGACCTTGAGCGCCGAATCCCCTCGTGAGCGGGAACTCATTGAGGTAGCCGAGCGGGTGTACGCCCGGGAAGTCGGATTGGTCAAATGGCGGGAGCGGGAGACTCTTGGAGAGCGGCTTCCCCGCCTCAAGCTCTTCGCCCGAGGAGCGGCCTGGCTCCGGACCGAGGATCCGGCAAGATATCGGCGACTGGCCTATCGGATCAGGGCCTACGAGCGAGCCGCGGGGATCTTGGGTGCAGGGGAAGCCGGGGTACCACCCCAATACCTGCTCGGTGCTACCCTCCGGTATGCCCTGGTGGAGGGAGGGATTCTCATATTGGAGGCACCGTTCGCCGCGGTCGGCATTCTATGCTGGCTCCCGGTCTACATTCTCTCCAGCCCCATCGTCCGCCGAATCCGGCCACAATATGAGGCCCTGTCCACCTTCAAATTCTCCGCCTCGGCCCTTCTGGCCCTTCTTACCCTTTCAGGGTGGACCTTCCTAGCCTGGTTTTTGGGAGGCTGGCCTTGGGCACTTGGGGTTGGCGGCATCCTCATTCCCCTGGGGCTTTTGGCCATCGTCTGGCACGAGCGCTGGATTCGAATGGAGGAGGACGTGAAGCTATTCCTCCGCGTAGCCTTCAAGCGAGACCGCCGAGAACGGCTGGGGGAGATGAGGCGCGAGCTGGTGAAGGAGTTCGACCGGATCGGGAAACGAATGGAGGCAGGGGATCGGGCCTCAGCGCAGAAACCGAATCCGGACGGGCTCATCACTCCACCCTGAGCCGGAGGGGCTGATCACTCCACCCTGAGGGCAACCATGGGGTCCGTTCTCGAGGCTCGGCGGGCCGGAAAGTAGCCGGCGAGAGCCGATACGGAGAGAAGGACCGCGGTCATGGATAAGAAGGTCCAGGCATCGGTAGCCTCCACTCCGTAGAGCAGGGAGGCCATGAGGCGGGATAAGGCCAGAGACCCGCCAATACCGAGGGCAGCCCCCACCCCGGCCAACGCCATTGTCCTGGCCACCACCCGCCCCAGAACTTGTCCGCCGGACTCTCCCAACGCCATTCGGATTCCGATCTCGGGCACTCGCTGGTTTACGGTGTACGAAAGAACGCCATAGATCCCCAGCGCAGCCAGGAGCAGGGCCGTCCCGGCGAAACCCACCAACAGAAGGAGGGTGAAGCGCCGGGGAGACACGGCCCGATCCACTATAGAAGAAAGGGTCCGAAAGTCCCCCGTGGGCATGGCGGGGTCCGTGGCCCGGATGGCTTCCCCCACAGGGCCGAGGAGAGTTTCCACGGGAAGGCGGGACCGGACGACCATCTCCAGGGTCGGCCACCCCTGCTGACCCATGGGGAAGTACATCTCGATGCCCGAGTCTTCCTCGAGGGATTGGTGCCTTACATCAGCCACCACACCTACTACCTCATATTCTCCTCCGCCGGTGAGAAGGACCCTCCCGAGGGCCCGATCCCCCGGAAACAGGATTCGGGAACCTGACTCGTTAATGATGATGACCTGGGGGGCTTCCTCGTTGTCGTCGGAGCTGAAATGCCTCCCCTCCAGAAGCTCGATCCCCATGGCGGAGAGGTATCGGCGATCCACGATCCTGGGGAAGGCAGAAGGGGGATAGGACCCTTCCTCATAAGCCACACCCTGAACCCGGATGCCCCAGGATCGGTTTCGGCCCAAGGGCAAACAGTCCGAAAGGCCCACCGCCTCCACCCCCGGAAGCGCCTCCACGTTCGTCACCAGCTGATCGTAGAAACCCAGACTCGCCGCTACGCTCTCGAAGGGCCGGTTCGTGTCCACACGCCAGGCCGTG
>JBDHMC010000428.1:0-3371 GCA_039656355.1 Gemmatimonadota bacterium
TACTTCGGCCCGGATACCCGGCGGAGCCTAGTTCAGCTAGTGACCTCGGCGCTTCCCTTTTTCACCCTCTGGATCCTAGCCTTTCAGAGCATGAAGGTGAGTTACTGGCTCACCCTGGCGTTGGCGTTACCTGCGGCAGGTTTCCTTATGCGCTTGTTCATGATCCAACATGACTGTGGGCACGGCTCCTTCTTTCGTTCGCGGAGGGCCCGGGATCTGCTGGGATTTTGGATCGGAGTGTTGACCCTGACCCCTTACGCCTATTGGCGTAAAACCCATGCCTACCATCACGCTCACTCAGGCGACCTCGACCTGCGGGGGTTCGGGGATATAGACACGCTTACCGTGAATGAATACCTGGAGCTTCCACGGCACCGGCGATTGGCGTACCGCCTGTACCGTCACCCTCTGGTTCTCTTCGGATTTGGAGCCCTGGTTCATTTTGTGGTGATTCACCGCTTCCCCTGGACGACCCCCCGGAAGTGGACCCGCGCCTGGCGGAGCGTGTGGCTCACCAACCTGACCCTCGCGCTGATCGTTTCCGCCATGGCCTTCACAGTTGGGTTAAAGGGCTTCCTCATGGTCCAGATCCCCATCACTCTATTCACCTGCTCGCTGGGTGTTTGTTGTGCTTCCTAAACCTCTCCAATGGCTGACGGCAAACATCGGAATTCACCATATCCACCACCTCAGCGCCCGCATCCCCAACTACCGGCTCCAGGAGGCCATGGACGCGGTGCCTGAGCTCCAGAACCCCACCAGGATCACCATCAGGGACAGCCTGGAGCTCGTTGTCCTGACCCTCTGGGACGAGGACGAGGAGCGATTGGTGCGATTCCGTGATGCGAGACGATTGGCCCGGAGGAGGAAGGCCGCTTGAAAAAGAAAGGCCGGCCCGGATGCCCCGGACCGGCCTTTCGTCCTCAACCCTGAAATTCCCTACCCTATCTCTACCACTCTCTACCACCCGGATCTAGCCCCGGTGGCGAAAAAGGTTCAGGGCTACTCCCCGCTGGAGATCTTCTTCGCAGCTCCTTGCAGTACCTCCTGGATATCCACCCCCACCGCCGCCGAGATAGCCTCCACCGTACCCAGGGCACCATGGACCCGCTGGTTCACCGCGTTGCTGACCCCCTCACCTCCGCCACTGTCCAGAACCACCACCCGGTCGATATCCACGCCCTCCACAGCCGTCACCGCGGTTTCCAGGAGTTGCGGCAGCTTTTCGGCCAAAAGCACAGCGAAGGCGCTCTCTCCGCCTTCCTTGACCTGTTCGTTGAGCATCCGCAGGGCTTCGGCGCTGGCGCGGCCACGCTCGAGAATGGGAGCCGCCTCCCCTTCAGCCCTCACCTTGGCCGCGGTCTTCTCGGCGTTGGCCGGCTCCACCACGTCGGCCTGGAGGCGCAGTTTCTCCCGGTCCACCCTCCGGCTTTCCAGAGCTTTCTGAGCCTCGACCTCAGCCTCCTGAGCCTTCACCAGGGCGGTCCGTTCCACGATTTGGGCCTCCCGGTCCAGCTCTGCCTTCCTCACACGGAGCTGGTTCTGGGCCTCAGCGATGGCGATGTCCGCCTCGGCCTCCTTGACCTCGGCCACCTGTCGGGCAGTAGCCTGGCGTTGCCGGGTCTCTGCGGCGGCGTCGGCCTCGGCAATCTCGGCATCCCGAACGGCCTCGGCGCTTTTCTCCCGTCCGATGGCCTCCAGGTAACCCCGCTCGTCACTGACGTTCTGGATTTTCAGGACGTCCAATTGAAAGCCGAGGGCTGAAAGGTCTTCCCCGGCGTCCTCCGCAAGGGCCACGGCGAACCCCAGGCGATCTTCGTTTACCTCCTCCGGGGTAAGAGTGGCCAGCACCCCACGGAGGTTGCCCATGAGGGTGTCCTTGACCAGGGAAGTGATCTCATCCTCGGTTTTTCCGAGGATGCGCTCCATCGCGTTGTTGAAAACAGTCTCGGGCTCGGAGGCGATCTTCACGTTGGCGATGGCCTCGATGTTCAGAGGGATATTCCCCTTGGAGAAGGCGTTGGTCACCGAGATCTCGATGGGGAAGGTCTCGAGGGAGGTGTACTGGACCGTTTCAATGATGGGCATCCGGAGTGTCCTCCCACCGACGACCGACCGGTATCCGACGGTTTCGCCACTGGGAAGCTTGCGGTTCCGGCCCGTAAGGATAGCCGCCATATTCGGGGGCACGATCACGATGAGGGATTTGATGGTCAGAACGGCCACCACGACAACAACAAGGAGGGTGAAAGCCGACGCCATTACGGCGCCCAGGAAATCTTCGGTGAACATTGGAGCCTCCCGAGTTTATTTCGGACGATCTTCTAGCGGATCTGCGGCGGCTCTACTTCCTTGAGCTATCGCCTCTTTATCTCTACGAACCCAGTAGCATGTCTTCATCAACGGGAGCTACCCGGGCCACTCCCTTCTCCATTTCCACGATAAAAACAGATTTCCACGTGGAGGGGTCACCCTGGCCAGATGAATGAGGGAGAGCCCTTAATTTTACCCGTTTCCCCCCACGTTCCACCACCACCCGACCCGGGATCTCCGCCCGGATTGGGAGAGTCACCCGACCGGAGAGGCCTGCATACGAGGATTCGGTTGGGAGCATACCGGATTCCGACCGCCTTACGTACCCAAACGCAGAATTGATGATGACACCGGATGAGATCCCGGAAAACACTGCGAAAGCTGCGGTCAGAAGGGGGTCCCCACTCCAGACGAACGTGAGGAGGGTGCCTACGGATCCGAAGCCGAAAAGGGAGTAGAAGAGGGTCCGGATGGAGAAGATCTTTGCCGCCAGGTGCCCGGCGTCGGCATCGAGCCCGGCATGGACGGTGTCAACATCTAGGTGGCCGGCATCCATGTCGAGGCCGCCAGCGTCCATATCGAATCCGCCAGCATCCAAATCCAGCCCACCGGCATCCAAATCCAATCCGCCGGCGTCCAGATCCATTCCACCAGCGTCGAGTTCGAGGTGGCCGTCGAAGCCGCCCAGGTCGCCATCGAGATCCACGTCCCCATGACTCCCGAAGAGGTCGCCGAGCACCGACATGGCCAGGAAGCCACCACCCAGGATCAGGGAAAAGACATAGAGAGAGACCATTCTGCCTCCTCCGCATGGATTCGGTCTGAATCTTCCGCCAGGTTGCCGGAATCCGTCACCGTCTCATTCGGATTACGGCCAGCATTTCGGGGAGCTTCACATGAAGATCGCCTCCGAGCGCCGTTGGCGACAGGGAAGTCTTTCGGGTGGCGGGTCGCCAGGACCTCTCGGGGTAAGTCTTTCTGGACTCTTGCGGATTTTTGGCGGCCCTAATAAATATGTTCCCACCAATCCTAAAACCATATCTTGCCGCGGCCCTCCG
>JBDHMC010000429.1:0-2783 GCA_039656355.1 Gemmatimonadota bacterium
GGGAGGGCTTCTGGTGGGGGTCGGGGCCGTTCTTGTTGCGTTGGCCTGCTGGGCACCGGGGCCTACGGATGCGCAGTCTGAGGCAACCGAGTCCCCGGTTGAGGCCGCTTCTCTCGGGGCGGCCGGTGATCTCCAGGTGGGGGCAACGCTCCCTGTATTTACGCCGTACTCGGTGCTGCCATCGGTCAGGAACCCGGACGAGGTGGTGGCAGCCCTTGAACGGGAATACCCGGCTCTCTTGAAAGACGCTGGGATCGGCGGAACGGTCCAGGTGTGGTTCTTCATTGACCAAGAAGCCCACGTCCAGCGCGTCCAGGTGAACGAATCTTCTGGGCATAAAGCCCTGGACGATGCCGCTATCCGGGTGGCGAACCTCATCCAGTTCACCCAGGCATTGAATCGGGACCAAGGGAGGCCAGTCTGGATCTCCCTCCCAATCGAGTTCACCACGGGTGACAGCCACGAGGTAACGGCTCCCGCGGCTCTTCCCGAGGAGGAGAGGGCAGGGGCGAGGGTAGTCACGGCTCCCTCTAAGGCTGTCGGGCCGGTTACTCGCGAAACCGGTGAGATCACCGGCACCGCTACGGATGCCGCTACTGGCCAATCGATGGCATACGTGCAGGTGTTTGTGCTGGGAACCGGACGTGGAACGCTCTCGAACCAAGACGGGCGGTTTCTGATCCAGCACGTCCCGGTGGGAGAGCAAGAGGTCCTTGCCCACCTCATTGGATACGGCCAGATAAGTGAGGAGGTCACTGTGACGACCGAGGAGCGAGCCGAGGTGAACTTCAACCTTCAGCTCACCGCGATAAGTTTGGAAAAACTGGTCGTGAAAGGCGATGCTGAACCCGGTCGATCCTATACCCCATAGATGGTCAGAATAGATGCCCGGCTCCGGGCGAAAAGCCATGGTCCGCTATCAGAACCCGCTCATCGACAAGTCAAAGGAAGGTCGAAGTGCACATTAGGCTCCACACGGTGGCCTTGGTCATCACAGTCTCTCTCGCCACTTTGGCATCCTGTGCGCCCTCTGAGGATGCCCAAACACCTGACTCGTTTCCACCGGGCACTCCCCTTGGGATTAATCAAACACCCCTGGTCTGCGTGGGGGTTCTGAGCGGCGACACCCTTCAGGAGTTCTTCCAGGTCGTCACACCGTTCCTCCTGCCCAACCGGAGCCTGGCAGTACCACTCGCTGGCCTAAATGAGATCCGGGTTTTTGGGCTTGACGGCAGCTTCATCACCCGCCTCGGCCGGCCTGGAGAAGGCCCTGGAGAGTTCAAATCCCTCATCGCTGCCTGGCCTCGAGGGGATACCGTCGAAGCCTTCGACAGAAGCTTGAGGCGGATCACCCGTTTCCTCCCCGACGGTTCCACCGATGTGGTCCCTCTGGAACGGGTCAGGTCCGCTCAAGCTGCAATCCCGGGTGTTCTCTCCAATGGTTGGGCGCTGATGGGCGTGGCAGAAGGCCCTTATGGTGGACGGGACCGGATGGCCCTGCACCTCTTTGCCAGGGGTGGAAGTCACTCCGGTGAAATCGCCAGCGTGGAGGGGATGGAACGCTACTCTATCGGCAACTCCGCGGGGCCACATCCAATCTCGCCCATGGCCTTCTTCGCAGTCGGAAATGACAGGATCTATACAGGGGAATCCCTTTCGCCTTCCGTTAGGGTTTTTGATTCGGAAGGGACTTTGGTACGGGAAATGAACTGGCAACCTGAAGAAGGAGTCTCTCCGGACGCCGCATCCCAAATCGTCATCGACGCCATCGTCTCAGAAGCTGATCCGGACCGAGCCCAGAACACCCGTGAACGACTCGAAGCCTTCCCAATTGCGGATCGTGTGTCCGTGTTCTGGGGCCTGATGGCAGATGAAGCCGGGTTTCTCTGGATTCGACCCTTTGATCCCTCCAAGCATTCTTTGAGCCTCGGAGCCCGCCCAGGGACAGGAGGGAATTGGCTGATCCTCTCTTTTACCGGGCTCCCAGTCACTTCAGTGGCGGTCCCGGACGACCTCAAACCAACCTTCGTCGGGTCTGATGCGCTTGTTGGCATTCGCAGAGATGAGCACGGAGTCGAGTCCGTGTGTGCATTCGAGTTGACTCGCCAAATCGTGTCGACAATTTCTCGATAATGCCCGATTCCCGATCGGGCCTGCGGGTACGCTTGTGCGCAGAAGCCCCTAGCCTGGAGGTGAGCCCCGGCCCGGCCGTCCGGAACCTTGCCGTGGACCACCTGCCGGAATGAGCCGGTCCCTCAAGCCCACGGCTCCGGCCGGGAACCGAATGGTTCGTTCACCTCGTTCTGAACCGGGCGACGGTGTGGCGGGAAGACGGCTTTTCCACTCCTTGTCGTGCTCTTGTCTGGGAAAAATACTAGACCTATAGTAGATGCTGCCTTACGCCAAGCTTTCCCGACAGGACGAACCTTGAGATCTAATCTGGGAATACTGATTTTGGGTTTGGTAGGTCTGATGGCCTGCGAGACTGCTGGACCCCGGCCTGAAGCAAATCCAACCTGGTCCCTCGTCGAAGAACTGAGAATCGGCTCCTTTGACGATCCAGGGACGGCAGTTTCCGACATCGAGGCAGTCGCTGTTGATGCTGCGGGGACTATGTACGTGGCGCAGCGGCTCGATGCAGAGATTGCTGTCTTCGATGGGTCGGGGCAGCGGACGCACACCATTGGTAAGAAAGGCGAAGGACCCGGCGAGTTCCAGCGAATATGGGCTCTTGGCATCAGAGGGGACACGGTTTGGGTTTCCGACAGTCGCAACCACCGGGT
>JBDHMC010000430.1:0-2775 GCA_039656355.1 Gemmatimonadota bacterium
AGAGTGGACAACCCCGCGAGACGGCACTCTCCGATCTCCCGTTACGGTAAAGAAAACGCCCCAGGCCAAAAAAAGCTGGCCGTGAAGCCTTGCCATAGCTACCCTTCTTCAAAGACACGGTTCTGCGGAATCATTTTCTGACAGAAAGTGACACGAGGAAGAGTTTTAGGGACCAAATCGGTTTGCATTTTTCTGGTTCGGTCCTTTAATTCCCTTACTTAGCAGGTGTTTCTGGCGGGAGGCCGGTGCTACGTAATTCTCGAGGCGTTGATACGTCTTCTTCACTAGGACGCACAGCACCTACTCCGGCCAATATTCCGGTGAGTCGGAAGGCACCTGTTTTTGTTTGCCTTGGAGATGGAGAAGGACTGTATGCCCATCGGTATTGATGTCGGTTCACGATTCCTCAAGATCGCGGTGCTTTCCTCCGAAAAGGAGCCGTCCTTTCCCACCTACGTCCCCCATGAGGGGAAACCGTTGGAGGCTCTCCGAAACGCTCTCCAGGAGCTCGGGTCCAATGGCGACAACGTGGTGGCCCTCACGGGTTCCGTAGCTGAGTCCGTGGCGGACCGTGTGGGGCTTCCGCTTACGGACCTCTGCAAGGCGACGATCAGAGGGGTGAGGGAGAGCCTCCCAGAGGTGAGGAACATCATCGATGTGGGCGCATCCTCGGTCACCCTTATCCAGCTAGACGAGGATGGCCACCTCTTCGACGTAGCGACCAACACCCTCTGCGCAGCGGGTACGGGTTCTTTCCTTGACGCACAGGCCGTTCGCCTGGGCTTCGAGTTGCAGGATCGGCACGGGTTCGACCCCGTCCTGGACCCCCCGAGTATCGCCACACGGTGCGCCGTTTTCGCGAAATCCGATCTGATCCACCGCCAACAAGAGGGATATGACAAGGAAGCCCTCTGGTGCGGTCTCTGTAAGGGACTCTCGGCGAATGTCCTCCAGACTCTTCTCCGGGGGAAGGTGCTGGAGGGGCTGACTGTGGTGACGGGGGGGGTGGCCAAAAACCGGGAGGTTCTCCGGTGGCTCAAGGAGTCGGCAGATACCGAGATCCAGAGTTTTGAAGCAGCGGAGTTTGCGGCCGCGTTGGGAGCCGCCTATCTGGCGTCGGAAAACGGGGGAAATGGTCCCATCACCTTTCCGTCAGAGGACGAACCGGAGGAGCAACCCCGACTGGAAGCAGCTCGCCCACCGTTGGAGTTGGTCAAAACCCAGTATCCCAGCTTCGACGTGGCGGAAAGCTGGACCGATGAGTTGGGAAACGAAATTCGGGTGACGACGACAGACCCGGACAGGGAGGTCCGGGCATACATGGGCATCGACGTCGGGTCCACCTCCACCAAAGCTCTACTGGTGGACGAGGACGGCGAAGTGATCATCGATATCTACCGGAAGACTGGCGGTGACCCGGTGGGGGCCACCAAGGCCCTTTTCACCGCCCTCCACGAGAGCCTGACCCCCCGGAGCAGCGGCATTCGGATTCTGGGCTGTGGAACCACGGGATCCGGGCGAAAAATGGTGGGAACCCTGGTTGGAGCCGACTCGGTGGTGAATGAGATCACCGCACACCTGGCCGGGGCCCTGGCTACGGATCCGGATGTGGACACCGTGTTCGAGATCGGTGGCCAGGACTCCAAGTTCATCCGGGCCCGGCACGGCACCATGCAAGACTCGAACATGAACTACGTCTGTGCTGCCGGCACAGGGTCCTTCGTGGAGGAGCAGGCTCTGAAGCTGGGGTACGGAGTAAACGAGATCGGGCCCATGGTGATGGGGGTGGCCCCACCTCACACCTCCGATCGATGCACTGTTTTTATGGAGCAGGACGTCGAACGCCTGATCCGTCTTGGGTACAAGCCCCAAGAAGCCCTGGCGGCAGTCATGTACTCGGTGGTGGAGAACTACCTCGCCAAGGTGGTTGGGAATCGGTCCTACTCCAGAGATAAGGTGTTCTTCTGCGGAGCTACGGCCCGTAACCAGGGGCTGGTAGCGGCCTTCGAGAAGCTCCTGGACGCAGAGGTGGTGGTGTCTCCCTACTGTCACGTCCTGGGTGCCTACGGTGTGGCTCTGCTCACCAAAGAGCGTCTCGAAAATGAAGCGGCCGAGACCAGCTTCAAAGGCCTGGATCTGACGGAGCGGGAGATCACGCTCTCCCAGGAAACCTGCCCCCTTTGCACGAACACCTGCAAAATCACATACGCCCACATTTCCGGTGAAGAAGAGGTTCCCAGTTGGGGGTATCTCTGCGGGAGAGATCCGGAGGATACGGAAAAACGCAGGACCGCCGAGTTCGATCCTTTCCGCCTGAGATCCAAGCTGGCTGCCGCAGCCTTCGCCAACCACAGAGTAGCCGGAAAAAAGACCGGGCCTACGGTGGGAATCCCTCAGACCCTCTCCCATTTCAGCCATGGCCCCCTCTGGCAGACCTTCATGGCGAACCTGAACTGCCAGATCCGACTATCTCATCCTACCGATGAGAAGATCAGGGACCTGTCCGGGGAGTTGGTTGGCGCAGAGTACTGCTTCCCGGCCAAGCTCGCTCATGGCCATGTGGGCCAGCTCGCAGAGGACGAGGACGTGGACTTCCTGTTCATGCCTCACACGGTCAGCGAGCTGGTTCCGGAGGGATACAGCAACGCCTTCTTCTGCCCCGTAGTGTGCGCCCTCCCGGCCATGGCCCGATCCTCCCTCAGAGTTGCCGGCAAACCAGGGGCCGAGAAAATCTTGAGCCCCCCGGTGGACTTCAGGTGGGACCTCAAACGCCAG
>JBDHMC010000431.1:0-2769 GCA_039656355.1 Gemmatimonadota bacterium
CACATCGGTGAGCTGGTGGAGTGGGGGGAGTTGGCTGCTCTGGAAAAATTGGGGGAGGAGGTCCCCAGGACCCTTACTGATCTGATTCGCCTTGATGGGGTTGGACCCAAAAAGGCGAAGAGGCTTTGGGATGACTTGGGGGTCACTTCGGTGGATGAGTTGGAGAACGCTCTTTCAGAGGACAGGGTCGCGGGTTTGGAGGGGTTCGGGAAGAAGAGTGCCGAGAAGATGGTTCGCTCCATCCAGGACTTCAGAAAACACCAAGGGCGTTTTCTCCTCTCCGAAGCGGATGTGCTCATCAAGCCTCTTATCCGATACCTGGAGGAAACTGCGGGTGTGGATCGGGTCGAGGTGGCGGGAAGCTGCCGACGACGGCAGGAGACGGTGGGTGACATCGATTTGTTGGCTCTCTGCGAAGGGGGTCGGGATAAGGTTATGGCCAGCTTCCAGGCCTACCCTGGGGCTGTGCGCGTTGAGGCGGCGGCAGGGACCAAGGGCCGGATCCTCCTACGCTCGGGCCTTCCGGTGGACATTCGGATCATCTCCCGGGAGTCGTTCGGAGCTGCTCTTCACTACTTCACAGGTTCGAAGGAACACAATGTGGCCGTCCGGACCCTGGGCGTGAGAGAGGGTCTGAAGATCAACGAATACGGAGTGTTTTCGGAGGGAGAATCTGGGTCCGGAGGAGATAATAAGGTGGGAGGAGTGGAGGAGGAGGAGGTGTTCCGTGCCGTGGGGCTTCCGTGGATCTCTCCCCTCCTCAGGGAAAACAGAGGGGAGGTGGAAGCGGCCGAAGGAGGTCGGTTGCCGGAGGTCGTAACCTTGAGCGACATCCGGGCTGATCTTCAGATGCACAGCACCTGGAGCGACGGGGCGAACTCTCTGAAGGAGATGGTGGAAGCCTGCCGGGACCGAGGCTACGAATACATGTCCATCACCGATCATAGCCAAGCTGTGACGGTGGCCCGAGGACTGAATCCCCAACGGGTACGGGACCAATGGGATGAGGTGGAGGAGGTGCGACAAAGTGTGGACGGCATCCACCTCTTTCGGAGCCTCGAGGTCGACATCCTGAAAGACGGTTCGTTGGATATGCCCGATGACGTGCTTGCGGATTTGGATCTCGTGTTAGTCTCTGTCCACTCTTTCATGAGCATGTCGAAGGCAGAAATGACCGATCGGGTCATTCGTGCGTTAGAACACCGCGAGGTAGACATCCTGGCGCACCCCACCGGCCGGATCCTTAACCGGCGGCAACCTTTTGCCCTGGATGTCGAGGCCGTCCTTCAAGCTGCGGCGTCACTTGACGTGGCGGTGGAACTGAACGCGCACCCCTCCAGGCTGGATCTGCATGACCGACATCTGCGGAGAGCAAAAGAACTTGGAGTGAAGGTTGCAGTCAGCACCGATGCGCACTCAATCCAGGATCTGGATCTGATGCGGTATGGCATGGACCAGGCAGGCAGAGGATGGCTCGAGGTAGGAGACGTCCTGAACGCTCTTTCCCTCGAGGATTTCCAAGCTTGGAGACAGAGAAAGTTGACTGCATGAGGGGTCCCCTTTGTTCCTGATGGTCCTCCTCCTTCTAGGAGGTTTCGGGGCTCTCTATTTCGGTGCCGACTGGATGGTCCGGGGGGCTGCCCGGCTTCAAGGGAGCCTGGGGCTGAGCCCCATCGTTATCGGGCTCACCGTGGTGTCTCTGGGGACCTCGGCCCCGGAGTTGATCGTGGCAGTCGTTGCCACTCTCCGCGGGAATGCGGACATCGCGATTGGGAACGTTCTGGGGTCCAACCTGGCCAACATAGGTCTCATCCTGGGTGCGACGGCTCTGGTGAGGCCTCTCCTGGTGGCGGAGAGGGTCGTGAGACGAGAGATCCCCATCATGATCTTCCTCACGCTCCTGGTTTACCCACTCCTCATCGACCTGGAAGTCAGTCGCATCGACGGTGCCGTTCTTACCCTCTCTCTGGGACTTTACATCACCTATGTCTTCTACCGGGGACGGAAGGCCCCGGCTCCGGCAATCTCCGAATACTCCCAGTTGGCGAAGGAGGTTGGTACCCGAAAGGGGAAGGCCGTCTTGGTTGACCTGGGCTTTTTGGTGGCGGGGACCCTGGGCCTTCTCCTCGGGGGCAGAGCCATAGTGGAATCGGCCATCTACCTTGCGGGAAACCTGGGGATCAGCGAGCTCGGCATGGGACTCACGATCGTGGCCGTTGGGACGTCCCTCCCTGAGTTGGCGACCTCGGTCATGGCAGCTGCCCGTAAGCAGACCGATATCGCGGTGGGCAACGTTATCGGCTCCAACATCTTCAATCTCGCGGGCGTCTTGGGGGTGACCAGTGTCGTTAAGCCTCTGGCTGTGGACCCGGGTGTTATCTGGATCGAGTTTCCGGCTGTTGTGATGCTTTCCTTCCTGGTGTTTCTGATAGCCCTTTCGCCCTTTTCGAAGGGGAAATTCCACATCAGGAGATGGGATGGGGCTCTCCTCTTGGGTACCTACATCGGGCTGGGTATTTGGATTCTATGAGGGTCTGAGCGCGATTCGAGCCCTGCATAAAAGGGGCGGACCGTCATTGATCCGCCCCTTCTCTTTTCTTCGACCTGAAGTTTGGCTACGCGGCTAGACCTTCTCCAAAGCCTGAGCAACGTCGTCGATCAAGTCGTCGGGGTCTTCCAATCCCACGGAAATCCGAACCATCCCCGGCATGATGCCGATCTTCACCTGGTCTTCGGCGGAAATGTCTGAATGGGTCATGGCACCCGGGT
>JBDHMC010000432.1:0-4113 GCA_039656355.1 Gemmatimonadota bacterium
TACCACCGGGTCATCGTCGTCGTCGCAGGCCGTCAGTGGGATCGCCACCAAGGCCGCGAGGAGAAGGTACCGGAGATGTTTCATTTGTTCTCCATCCATTGCTGGAGGTTACGAAGTGCCCGCTGGCCGCCGACCTCTCTCGAGCCTCGATCTCGCCAACCCCGACTCTTGCCGGGGCCCCCAAAAGGAGCGGGGAAATACCGATGGATGTGAGTGCAATATTAATGCCAGTAACGTGAACAGCATAAGACCTTGTCAACAAAGGAGTTACACTAATCGCGAAATAACGATTTTCTACAGTTTTCTGATGAATCCTCAGAATTCTGAGGGTTGGCCATCGATCCTCGATTTTTGCCCGTCAACAGGGCAGTTCCGGGTCCTGTTGCAGGAATTCTTCGGCCATGTCCACGAACTCCTTCGACCCGACATACAACGGAGTTCGCTCATGCAGACCCTGCGGAACGATATCAAGGATATCCCGCTCACCGTCGGAGGCTCTACCACCGGCCTGTTCACAGATCAACGCCATGGGGGCAGCCTCGTACAAGAGGCGAAGCTTACCTTCGGGACTGGCCGAGTCCCTGGGGTACATGAAGATCCCCCCCTTGAGGAGAGTCCGGTGGAAGTCGGCCACGAGCGAGCCGATGTATCGGGAGCGAAAAGGCTGCATTTCCTTGTCGCCCATCCCCTTTAGGCACGCCACCATTCGCTGCTGCCCCCGTGCCCATTTCTGGAAATAGGCCTCATTCACCGAATAGTACCGTTGTGGAGGGTCCGGGAGCTTGATGTCCCTGTGGCTGAGAAGGAATTCTCCAATGGATGGATCCAGAGTGAAACCGTGTACCCCGGTGCCACTGGAGTAGACCAGCATGGTGGAAGACCCGTAAACCACATATCCACCAGCCACCAAAGCCCTCCCGGGTTGGAGGCAATCCTCCAACGTGCCCCGATCCCCGCCGGAAATCTTCCGGTAAATGGAGAAGATGGTCCCGATGGACACGTTTACGTCGATGTTCGACGAACCATCGAGGGCATCGAAGACCAGAACATAGTCCCCGACCGGAAACTGCTCCGGGATGGGGATGACGTCTTCTTCCTCCTCTGACACCATACAGCAGAGGTTTCCGCTGTGGTCCATGGAGTTGTATATGACTTCCTGGGCGAACTCATCCAGCTTTTCTACCTCTTCACCCTGGACGTTCTCTTTTCCCGCTTTCCCCAGAATATCGACAAGACCGGCCTGGGCGACCTCCCGTTGGATCAACTTCGCCGCCAGAGCAAGATCTGAGAGGACGTTACTGAGCCGCCCCGTGGCCTCCGGGTATTTCCGCTCTTCCTCCATGATGTGCCGGTCGATGGTTACGACAGCACTGTCAGGCATAAATCCTCCCCGTCCATGGGGTGGGACACTTGATAACTTCCGTCCCGTCGAGCCCGAACCACCACGGGCCCTCCCAGGTCCGTGCGGAAGACCTGGGCGCCGGTTTGACGGAGTCGGGCCAAAACTTCCTTATGCGGGTGCCCAAAACGGTTTCTCCTCCCCACGGAAATCAATGCTGTCTCGGGGTTTGTCCGCTCCAGGAGTTCCCTGGTGGTGGAGGTAGAGCTTCCGTGATGACCCACCTTGAGGACCTGAATCCGAGGGGAAAGGAGCTCCGGCAGGAAACGCTCCTCGGAAGCCGCCGGAGCATCCCCGGTGAGGAGGGCTGCAAAAGCTCCGAACCGGACCTCCAAAACCAAAGATGCACCGTTCTTCCCCTCATCCGAACCGTCTTCCTCCCCAAGGTCAGGGGCCAGGATCCGGAGGGCCATGCCGTCCAGGTTCAGGGAGTCTCCTGCGCCCACAACATACCAGGGCACACCGTGCTCCCGGGCAGCCTCCAGTGCCTCGAGAAAGACCTCGGTACCTGTCGCCAGCCCAGGATCCAGGACTGCCCGGACGGGAAACTCCTCTAGAATTGATGCGGCCCCTCCGACGTGATCCATGTCGGGGTGGGTGAGAACCAGAAGCTCGAGAGCCTCCACCCCACGCCGCCTCAGGAAAGGGAGCACTGTCCGAGCTCCAGCATCAAAGGTCCGTGTCCTGGGGCCTGCGTCCACCAAGACCCACCGCCCCCCGGGGGACCGCAACAAGGCCGCGTCCCCCTGCCCCACGTCCAGAACCACGAGTTCAAGAACCCCAAGATGGAGAAGACGAGACATCGGCTGCCCCACCAGGAGCCCTGCCACCACCACCATCCATAAGAGGTGTTTTCGGACCCCCCTCCCCACCCCCAGCCCAAGCGTCAGGAAAAGAACACCCGTTCCAAAGGCCACGGTTCCTGCAAGGACAGTGGTATGGGAAACCCAAACCGAGGCGAAGGGGAGGGCCGCCGCCCCACGGACGATCCCCAAAAACAACTCGAGAACCAGCTCGACACCCGACGCGACGAACCGAGCCAAACCCAGGTGGAAAAAGGAAAGGAGCAGGCTCAAAAAAATCCCAGGGATGGCCAGAGCCACGAGAGGGGTAACCAGGAGGGTGAGTGGAATCCCCACCAGGGATACACGGCCGAAGTGCCAGGCCACCAGAGGAAGGGTCGCGACGGTGGCGGCCAAACCGGCTGCCAGGCCTTGGCAGAGGTAGTGGGGGACCCGACCTCCACTTCGGATGGAGATCCACCGGGAAAGGGGGCGGTAACCTACCACCAATCCCACCGCGCCCATGAAGGAAAGTTGAAAACCAGGGCGAAGCAGGGCTCCCGGATCAAAGATCAGGAATCCCAGGAAAGCCGTGGCCACAGCCCCCAGGGGCGCAACGGCCCGGTTTCCGACGCGACCAAGGGCCAGGACGGAGAGAAGCAGGGCGGCACGAAACGCCGCGTCCGGGACCCCGATGGCTACGGCATAGACCCAGACTCCGAGGCTAGCCAGTAGGAATCGGAGGGTGTGAGGGAGACCCAGGAGGCTCAGACACAGAAGAAGCACCCCCGCCACCACTCCCACATGGAACCCCGAGATCGCGAGGAGATGGGCTGTTCCCGCCCGGGCAAATGCCTCACGAATCTCCGGGGTCAGTCCGTCCTTCCGGGCCCAGACCAGGGCCACCGCCAGGGCGGTCGTTCGAGGGAAGAGGCGCTCGAGCCGGTTTTGAACCCAACCCCCTGCAACGACCAGAGCCTCCTGGGTTCCAGGCCAGGCTGGATCCGGAAGACGGCTGATGGAATCGACGCGGAGGTATCCGGCTCTCAGCGGTGGGACCGACCCCTCAGTCCAACTTCGCCTCCACGTTCCCTGGACCCTGACGGCCCCCCCTGCTTCGAGGGTCTCCCCACCGGGCCCGGACCCAACCAGTCTTAGGGCTTCCCTGCAGGACCCATTCTCGCTGCTGGTGGGGAGGAACTCTCCCCGCCCCTCGACAAGGGGCCCCACAAGTCGGCCGGAGAGGTGAAGTACCTGCTGTTCGCGAAGGTGAAACCTACAGTCTCTCGCCAGATTTCCCTGCCAATGATGAACAAAGAGACTTCCCGCCAGAAAGGCAAGAGAGAGAGGGAGAGCCCGAATTGGGATTCCGGGGCGTTGGAATGGCCAGATGAGAAGGAGGGAGATCAGACTTGGGACGAGCGTCCAGGAGAGGGGAACGCCCAGATGAAGAACAGTGGCCCCGACACCTGCGGCCAGGGCCAGCCCCACCACCGGTGGGGATCGGGCTAGCCGTACCACTTCGTCATTCTATGGTTCGGTCCTCCGGGGTTGGCTCCTCTAGGGTAGTCTCCACTGAGGTTGGTTCCACTGAGATTGGCTCCGCTGAGGTTGGTTCCGCTGAGGTTGGCTCCGCTGAGGTTGGTTCCACCGGGTCCGGTTCTTCGGCCCGAAAACCTCCCACCCCCTCCGAACTCACGGGGGCGTTCTCTGCGAAGAGGTCCTGCTGGCTCCGATCGATCCAGGTTTGCTCATTACGAACTTCTTCCGCCAATCGATCCCGAAGGATTCGCCGGATCTTCAGGTCGGAGTGGATCCCGGTCACGAACATCACCAGCATTCCCACGAAGAGGCCAGAAAAGGCCACCAGGGTCACCTGCACCTGATACAGAGTGAACAACCCCAGGTTCAGGGTGACCCGATTCCCGGCGT
>JBDHMC010000433.1:0-2767 GCA_039656355.1 Gemmatimonadota bacterium
CGGCACGGGGCCATCTGCTTCGTTGGGAGTTCTCGCCGTAGCGCACGGCTATGCCTTCGAACTCCCGCCTACCATATGGCCCCGTGGCGCGAGTAACGCGGCTCGCCCCACTTGTGCAGAGGCTCCCTAAATGGCAACGAAGGTCCACATGGAAGCTCTCTCTCCCACCATGGAAGAGGGGCAATTGGTGAAGTGGCTGAAGTCCGAAGGAGACTCGGTCTCGAACGGGGAGATCCTGGCTGAGATCGAAACGGACAAGGCAACGATGGAACTGGTGGCTCGCGGGGATGGGGTCCTCCGGAAGGTCCTTATCGAGGAAGGAGCTACCGCACCGGTGGGTGAGGTCATCGCCATCATCGCGGGACCGGAAGAGGACATCAGTGAACTGGTAGGCTCGGCCGCGGGTGCGATGGCCTCTCACGAGGCTGATTCGCTTTCGGCAGCGGTGCCTCCGACTTCGTCCGAGAGTCAGCAGAAGCCCATCGAAACCCAAATCCAGGAAGCCTCGCCGACAGCGGATGAGGCCGCCCCTTCGGCGGGTGAGCGGGTGAAGGCCTCACCCCTGGCCCGCCGATTGGCGACGGAGGCTGCCGTGGATCTCCAAACGGTCCAAGGATCTGGTCCAGGGGGTCGGGTTGTGATGCGGGACGTAGAGGAGGCAAGAGATGGAGTCGGGGGGTCGCGGGTGTTTTCGACACCCGGGGGCGGAACCGGTGGCCTTGCTGCTGCCGATTGGGTTGATTTCGAGGACAGGCCGCTGTCCCAGATGCGAAAAACCATCGCCAAGCGGCTGGTGGAGTCCATGGGTCCCGTTCCGCACTTCTTCCTGCGAATCACGGCTGATATGGGCAGAACCATGGTGGCCCGAAAAAGAGTGAACCAGCTCCTGGAGGCTCAAGGGGACAAGGTTTCCATCAACGACTTCATCCTGAAGGCCACCGCAAACGCCCTGGAGAGGCACCCAGAGGTAAACGCCGAATGGACCGGCGAAGCCATCAGACGTCATTTTCGGGTTCACATCGCGGTTGCCGTAGCGGTGGAAGACGGTCTGATCACTCCCGTGATTCGGGATACGAACCGTAAGGGGTTGGCGCAGATATCCCGGGAAGTCCGGGAGCTAGCGGCTCGGGGAAAAGAGAAGAAGCTGCAACCAGAAGAGTACAGCGGATCCACTTTCTCCGTCTCCAACCTGGGAATGTTTGGAATCCATGAATTCACCGGGATCATCAACCCACCTGAGGCCGGGATTCTTGCAGTAGGGGGGATCGAAGAGACCGCGGCGGTGGAGAATGGACAGGTGGTGGTGAAGCATCTCATGAAGGTTACGATGAGCTGTGATCACCGGGTAATAGACGGCGCTACCGGTGCCAGGTTCCTTCAAACTCTGAAGGAGATGCTGGAGGAACCGGCCGCTATTCTCGTTTGATTTTGCTAGGAGGAAGGCATGACCTGCAACATGGGTAGAGGCGACCGAATCTTCCGTGGGGTCCTTGGTATCGTGATCCTGGTAGCGGGCATCTTCTTTCAGAGTTGGTGGGGTCTTATCGGGTTGATTCCGCTGATCACCTCCATCGTCGCCTGGTGTCCGGCGTACGTGCCCTTCAGGATCAACACCGGGGCAAAGGCGGACGGGTAGAAAGCGGGTAACAAGAAGGGATAGGGGGGCCTTCAAAGCCCCCCTCTCCCCTTCATTATTCAAGCTCTAGACTGAGAAGAATCCCCTCAGCAGATCAGCTCCTGGACTCTACCTGGATCGGTGCATCAAGATCCGCTGTGGTCGATGACCAGAGCCACTCGGCGGTTCTCCCAACCTTCCGTCCCGGGGCCGTGACCATCGGACGACACCAACCGATCCGCAGCCTCACCATAACTCACCGCCCTGACCCGGTCGGGACTGAGTCCCCTCTGTTCAACCAGGTAGTCTGTGACTGCCTGAGCCCGCCGTTTCCCGAGGGCCAGATTGTATTCGGGGCTACCCACTGGGTCGGTGAAACCTTCTGCGGTGACTAGACTGTTCGGGTAGTATTCTGCCACTACCTCGGAAAACCGGTCCAGAAAGGCCGCGTACTCGGGGTTGATTTCGTCTTCGTCGAACCCGAAGTACACCGGGACGTCAAAGCGAACGGCGTTTTCCAATTCCTCCACCCGGGCGTTGAAGTCCTCCTCGAGGGCGGCCAGTTCCCGCTCCAGCCCATCCATGCGAGCGGAAAGGGCGTCCACGCGACCGTTGACCTGTTCTGAGACCTGGCGGTCAGCTTCAGCGATCTCTCCTCGCCGCTCGGCCTCCATCTCGCCTCTCATGGCGGTGAGTTGATCGGCCAGATCCTGTTTCTTTACCAACGAACATCCGGAGAGGGCGATGGCCAGTGGAATCGTGGCCCCAAGAAGAAGGCGCGGTGAACGAATGAGGTTCCGGGCCATGGCTATGGGTGCTCCTTCCATATTTTTTGTTTGGTTCGCGGGAACTCTGGATCCCCGCGGATCACGTTACTACCGCAGGAGAGATACCAAAACGTTGACGAGGGGAGAGACAGAGGGACGAAAGAGACCGGACCTATTGGGTTTCTGGTGGCTTTGATTCAAATCGTCGGAGTGATCCAGTGAAGGGGCTTTGTGGCAACCCTCCCTCGTTCCGATGCGGTGTAGGGACTCGGTGGTTCATTTCGGAGCAGGGTGTTATTGCCTGAATTGCTTCCTATCTAAAAGCCCCCCCCACCCCCGCCACCGAATCCACCCCCGCTGAAGCCCCCACCCCCACCCCCTCCGA
>JBDHMC010000434.1:0-3842 GCA_039656355.1 Gemmatimonadota bacterium
AGGTAACCCGGACCACCACTGGAGCGGAGAAGGTTCCGTTGGACCGGTACCGAATCATGGCCAGCTCGTCTCGAAGCTGCATGAAGGCTGTCCAGATGTAGTCGAAGAACTGAATCTCCACTACCGGAACAAGACCCCTCATGGCCATTCCGATGGCCCTACCGATGATGTTGGCTTCCGCCAGAGGGGAGTTGAACACCCGGGTGCTTCCAAAGCGCCTTTGGAGCCCATGGGTGACTTTAAACACCCCACCCTTTCCCTTCACTTCATCCAGGGCCTCTTCCCTGGACACGTCGGCCACATCTTCTCCGAATACCACGATCCCTGGATCCCGTGCCATCTCGTCCTGGAGGCACGCGTTTAGGAGATCCACCATCGTGAGAAGCTTCCCGTCCTCTGGATACTGCGGGGTCTCCTCCGTATCGAACTTCGATCCGGTTGGATCCACCTCCTCGGAGTAGAGATGGCGGAGGGCCGTTTCCGGTTTCGGCTGAGGATGCTGAATGGCCTCGTCAGCCGCCGCTGCCACCCCTTCCTCCACCTCTTCCTCTAGACGGTCCAGATCCTCTCCTGAGGCGATGCCGAGCTCGAGGATGGTGGTCCGAGTCCGGGTGAGAGGGTCCCTCCGCTCCTGCTCCTCACGCTCCCATTCAGGGCGGTACATCCTCTCGTCGTCAGACATGGAGTGGGAGTAGGGGCGAGTGGTGTGGGCGTGGAGGAGAGCAGGTCCGTGGCCCGCTCGACAGTGGGCGACGACCTCACCCGCGGAGATGTAGCTGTCCAGAACATCCGTGCCGTCGCACTCTTTAATGAAGAGGTTCGGCATGGCCGACATCAGGCGTGAGATACTCCCCCCAGCCGTCTGAACCTCCACCGGCACGGAGATGGCGTACCCGTTGTCCTCGATCAAAAAGATGACGGGGAGCTTCAGATTACAGGCTGTGTTCAGGGCCTCCCAAAACTCACCCTGGGAGGTCGTCCCGTCCCCGGAACAAGCAACGGTGACCTCGTCGTCCAGAGGATTCTTGACCCTTTCCTTCAGCTCAGAGTGGATGCTGGCTCGGTAGCCGGCCTCTGCCGTCCCCACGGCATGCAGGAATTGGGTACCGGTGGGGGAGGAAGAGCTGGGGATCTGCAGCTCCACGCTGGTGGGATGTCCCGGCATTTGCCTACCGCCTGTCTGCGGACAGTCGGCGGCTCCCACGGCCTGAAGGAGTTGGTTCAGGGGAGACATTCCCAGAGCGAGGCTGAACGCCCGATCCCGATAATACAGGTAGAACCAGTCGTGCCCCGGGCGGAGGTGAGCGGCCAGCGCGACCTGGATGGCCTCGTGACCGGCGCCGGAGATCTGGAAAAAGATCTTGTTTTGCCTTTTTAGGCTGATTTCCCGGTCATCCAGCCTTCTGGCGGTGACCATGGTTCGGTAGAGTCCAAGCAGATCTTCCGGGCGAAGACCTTCTGGAAGGTTTTCAGGCCCCAATTCTCTCTCTCCTGGTTATTCGGAATCAGCCCTCTTCCGGCCTTCCCACTGTCCGATGGGACTCTTGCACGGATCTCCCAAGCTCCTTGCCAAGAGCCCCAGCGTCATGGATGGGAGCCGTACACGTGAACTCCTTACATACGTAGGCAGTGGCTTTCCCGCCACGTGCCTCCCGACCCTCCAAGAGAGGTAAGGGAGGGAGTTCAGCCGGGTCTCCCCCCACCACGACCCTGGATGGAAGGTACTGCTGATGGGCGACGGCAAGGAGATTTTTTAGCTCCCCGTTTCCGTCCTCCCCCAGAAGGACCACCTCCAGCGGAGGGGCCAGAGAACGACTGAGAGTCGAGAGCAGTCGCCCAAAAGCCGATGGGTACCGAGCCACCGTGTCGGCTTCCCCGACCAGAGTCCGGATGGCAACCTGACGATACTGATCGATCCCGAAGATCGCGTGGCTTCTGAGAAGGAGTTCCACAGCCAAGGAATTCCCTGAAGGCGTGGCGTTGTCCATGACCTCCCTGGGCCGAACCACCAACTCCTCTCCGTCCCTGGCCGAGTCGTAGAAACGGCCCTCGCCCTCCTCCCAGAAGAGCTCCAAGACTTGATCGGTGAGGGCCTTGGCTTCCTCCAACCACCGCGGTTCCAGACAGGCCTCGTAGAGACTGAGGACGGCATTTCCCAGCCCTGAATAGTCTTCCAGAAAAGCCGGGATTCGGCTCTGTCCATCCTTCCAGCTTCGGAGGAGCCGGTCCCCTTTGCGAAGGGATTTGAGGAGGAAAGTGGCGTTCTGTCGGGCCGTATTAAGATAATCGGTTCGGCCCAAAACGGCTCCTGCCTCGGCAAGGGCCCGAAGGACGAAGCTGTTCCAGCCCACCAGGACCTTCTCGTCACGGAAAGGATGCTCCCGGTGGCTTCTGGCATCACGAAGTGCGACTCGGGCCTGATCGAGCCGCATGGCCAACTCCCCATTGGGAATCCCTTCGGTCCGGGCCAGCGAGTCCAGATCCCGGGGAAGATGGAGGATGTTTTGGCCCTCGAAGTTACCGGTCAAGCTCACGTCATAGGCCCGCCCAAAAAGGGATCCTGCCTCCTCGCCCAAGACTGCCTCGACCTCATTGGGGCGCCAGAGATAGAAGAGACCCTCCTCCCCCTCCGAATCGGCGTCTCGGGCCGAATAGAAACCCCCTTCCGGATCCCGGAGGTCTTCCAGGATATAGTCCAACGTCGACGTGACGGTGTCCTCGAACTCTGGATTCTCGGTGATCTGGAAGGCGTGGAGGGGTGATCCCGCATGCCTCCGCTAGCCATGGAACGAAGAGTAGCCAGGACCATTTCCAGGGCATCCTCGTTTCCAGTGCTAGCAAAGTGACCTAGGAGGAAATCCAGCGTGACCGGTTGGGGAAACTTCGGCGCCGGCCCGAATCCCCCGTGGACCGAGTCGAATTGGTTTGCCAGGAAACGAGCAGCCTGGTCCAGGGTCCCGGGGCCGATCTGGGTCAGGCGGTCTTCCAGGGTCGTTTCCTCGTCCCCGGTGGCGCCAATTGGAGGCGGCCGGGACCCAGGCAGGCTCCCTCCCGGGACCGAGGCACCCTTGAGAACACTCAGGAGTTGATTCGATCCTTCCTCGATTTCCTCTCTCCGATTCCGGAAGGCATCCAACACGGCAGTCAACACCTGCCGGAAAGACGGCATCCCCTGCCGAGATTCAGGGGGAAAGTAGGTCCCCCCGTAAAAGAACCGTCCGTCCGGGGTGAGAAACGCTGTGAGGGGCCAACCACCCCGGCCCACGCTGGCCTGAACGGCCCGCATGTAGATGGAGTCCAGGTCCGGGCGTTCTTCACGGTCGACCTTGATACTGACGAATCCTTCGTTCATCAGGGCGGCCGTTTCCTCATCCTCGAAGGATTCTCTCTCCATAACGTGACACCAGTGGCAGGCCGAATACCCGATGGAGAGGAGAATGGGTTTGTCTTCGGCTTGGGCCTTGGAGAGGGCCTCTTCCCCCCATGGAAACCAGTCCACGGGGTTCTCGGCATGCTGAAGGAGGTAGGGGCTGGTCTCTTGGGCCAAAAGGTTGGGCACAGGTTCTCCTGAAGGGGAACGGGGGATCGTTCCCAACCACTACTCCCTTGCTCCATTAGAGGTCCCAGGCGTCGGACGGGGAAGGGCCAGCGTACCTCTGGTCGACGGGGTGCGGGTGGGAGAGGGCGAAAATCAAGGGCGTTGTTCCTGTCATACCTGCGATCTAGATTTGAAATAAGCCGGGGAGATGTTCGGTTGGACCTCCCGTTTTCCTCCTCGGCCTTCCGTGGACGAATTCTGGAGGACAGATCTTTGGCAAGAGCGATTCTTCTTCTGCTTATTC
>JBDHMC010000435.1:0-4871 GCA_039656355.1 Gemmatimonadota bacterium
CCGACATCATCAAAGGGAAGGTGACGGTCCAGCGAGCTTATGCCGACTGGCGCCGATACCCCCAGTACATCGTGCCTCTGTCGGAGAATACCGTGGACCTGATCTTCGCTCCCGCTTATGGGAGCTCGAAGAAGAACGCCACGGACATCCGCATGGCCATCGATGCCATCGAGCTGGTTTTCATCCGCCCCGAGATCGGCACATTCATCCTTCTTACCGGTGACAGTGATTTCTCCAGTTTGGTCCTCAAGCTGAAGGAATACGGGAAATACGTCATCGGGGTAGGGATTCAGGAGTCCAGCTCCGACATCCTCGTGCAGAACTGCGACGAATACTATTCCTACACCTCCCTGACCGGGCTAAGGAAGACGACGGATTCTGACGATAAACCGGTGGACCCCTGGGTGCTGGTTGAGCAGGCCGTGGCACGGATGGCCTCTCGAAACGATGTGATGCGGTCCGATCGGCTGAAGCAGGTCATGATCGAGATCGATCCCTCCTTTGACGAGGGGAATTTCGGGTTTTCCAAGTTCAGCCGATTCCTTTCCGACGCAGGGAACCGAGACTTGGTCGGGCTCAGAAAGCTCGAGAACGGTCAATACGAGGTCCTCCCCTCCAAGGGGGCCCCGAAAGATGGCGGTGGCTCGAAGAAGGAGGAGGTCCGGAAACCGGCGAGTCGGGGCCGAGGGAAAGGGAAGGATCGGGAAGAACGACCCGTTTCGGGGAAAGCCAGAGACAAGTCGAAGCAGGAAGCCCGCCCTGACCTTGAGAAACCCGCACCGTCAAAGGGTGAGGAAGGGAAGGAAGCAGCGGGGAGGGCGAAGACTGAGAGGCCTGGGAAGGACACTCGTCCGGCGGGCAGGACGGATGGACCCCCGGCCACAGGTGGGGAAGATCCCTTGAAGGCGGCCTACGGAGTCCTCAGGGAGGCCCTTGCAGCCCTGGTTCCCGGAGACGGGGATAGACAAAGCGTCCGGGATTCGGACCTGAAGCGAAAGATGCTCAAGCTCGAGCCGACTTTCGACGAAGGGAATCTGGGGTTTGGGAAATTCAGCCGCTTTCTTCGGCAAGCCCACGACCATGAGATTGTCGATCTGCAAAAGCGAGATGCGGGGACGTACCAGGTCTCCCCGAGGGGCGAGGCACTGAAAGAGGGAGCGGGACAGCCCAAGGCTGAGGGAGCGGGACAGCCCAAGGCAGAGGGAGCGGGACAGCCCAAGGCAGAGGGAGCGGGACAGCCCAAGGCAGAGGGAGCGGGACAGCCCGAGGCTGAGGGTGGGCCTGGGACCGAGCCCCAACCTCAGCCACCGGAAGAGACGGTTGGCGGGCAAGAGGAAAAAGCTCCCGGTGAGCCGGTGAAAGAGGCCAAGGGACGCCAAAGGGCGGTAGGAGTAAGACGGGGAGGGGGCCGGGGCCGCAAAGGTTCGGAGAGCCCACCACCCCTTTTGGAGGGCCAGGTAGTGGGTGCGGTGGCCGACCCCGTATCCGCGGCAGAGGCACTGCCAACGAGGGAGGAGGAGTCGCTCGATGGAGGCTCCCGCTCCATCACTTCTCGGACCCCTTGGGGACGCCGAGGAAAATCCGAGGGGCGGGCGCAAGAAGAGTTTCCACTCTCGACTCCGGCCTCTACCGAGCCCCTGGACCTCGTCGGCCTGGGTTTGCCCACCGATGGGCCGGCCCTGGTCCAGTATTTGACGAATTCCTACAAGGGAGTGGGACGAAAAACCGCTGAGCGTCTGGTGGAAGTGTTTGGGTCAGGCCTTTTTGAGGTTCTTCAACAGGAGCCGGAACGCCTCGGATCGGTGATCAAAGCAAACCGAGTGGATCAACTCCTCCAGGGCTGGAAGGCCGACCTGGGGCGGAGATCGGGCCGATTGGCCGAAGAGGGCCAGGGGCGGGAACAGGACCCCCAAGAGGCTGCCACACCGCCCCGTCGCCGGACTCGGAAGGCGACCCGGGGCCGGAGTCGGAGCGGCCCGGATAAGACCCCCGAAAACCCCTCGTGAGTGGGGAGTCACTCTGAGTTCCTCTCTTAGGGTAGGGAGTGGAGGTGGCTCCCGGATTCGGCCAACCCTTGCTTCAGAGAGCGTCACGCCTTGGGCGTGGCGCTTTCCTTTTTCTGATGGGGATTCAAGCCTTCTCCCCGAGAGCTTTTTTCGCCGGAAGGCAGAGTTGGTGGCCCAAGAACTCCTGGGGTGTTATCTCCGCTCCTCGGTAGGTGGGATCGTAGTGGAAGGAGTGATTGTCGAAACCGAAGCCTACGTGGGGCCTCATGACCCAGCCTCCCATGCGGCGGCCCGGATCGGCAAAACGAAACGGAACGCGTCAATGTTTGGGCCATCGGGTCGTGCCTACGTGTACCGGAGCTATGGGATCCACTGGTGCCTCAATGTGGTAACGGATGCAGTCGGGTTTCCGGCAGCGGTTCTCATTCGGGCCTTGGACCCCATCACAGGGGTGGATGAGATTCGAAAGCGACGAGGCGGTAGAGATCCCCTGTGTGCCGGGCCGGGTCGGGTGACGGAGGCCCTCAGGGTTTCTGGTGATCTGGATGGTCATTCTTTGAGGAAAGACCCTTTGAAGCTCTTTGCAGGCTGGCAGGTGCCGGCCGTGGATGTGGCCGTTTCGGGTCGAATCGGTGTACGACATGCTTCGGACCGGCTCCTTCGATTCTACGTACGGGAGCACCCGGGAGTCTCTCGGAGACCTGGGAAACCCTGCTGAGCGTGAAAACGGAGATTGAGATCGGATTTTGTTGGCGATCACCCTCGCTATCGTGAGCAGGCAGGTCTACCTCTCTTTGGCCGGTGGAATCTGGTTGGGCCACACCATTCTCGAGGGATGGAACCCGTTCTCCGGTCTGGCGCGGGCCATCGACGGTTCGGTCGCGGTGCTCTCCGATGCTGGAGACGCGAAGGTCATCCTCTTCACCCTGGTAATCGGCGCTCTTATCGCGACGGTGGAGTCATCTGGGGGAGTGAGTGGGTTCGTACGGTACCTGGAGTCGCGGCACTGGGTCGATTCAGCACGGAAAGCCCAATTCCTGGCGTGGCTGATCGGGGTCGTGATTTTCATCGAGTCCAACATTACCGTCCTGGTGGCGGGTTCAGTGGCCAGGCCCCTCTTCGATCGTTTCAAGACTTCTCGGGAAAAACTGGCCTACCTCATCGACTCCACCTCGGCACCCATTTGTATTCTTATTCCCATCAATGCCTGGGGCGCCTACAACCTTGGGATCCTCTCTTCCCTTGGTGTGGAGCACCCTCTCCCCCTCTTCCTGAAGTCGATCCTCTTCAACTTCTACGCCATGGCCGCCGTCCTTCTGGCCCTGGCCACGGTCGTTTGGGGCTTGGACTTCGGGCCCATGAAAAAGGCGGAGGAACGAACCAGGGGTGGAAAGCTCCTCTGGCCCGAAGCCCAGCCCATGATCGACGAGTCGATCCTTTCCCCATCTCCAAACGACAAGATCCCTCCAAGGGCTCTGAACATGGTGATTCCCATCGTGGTCATGGTTCTCATGATGCCCGTTTCCCTCCTCCTGACGGGTCAGGGAAACCTCATGGATGGATCGGGCTCTACGAGTGTCCTTTGGGCGGTTCTCTCGGGCCTGGGGGTGGCATGGGTCCTCCTGCTGGTGCAGCGTGGGGCCTCGGTGGATGACCTGACCCGCACCGGATTGAAGGGGGCGGGCGGTTTGGTGCCTTTGGCCCTGATCCTCCTCCTCGCCCTGACGTTGGGGGATGTCGCGGTAGAACTGGGAACCGGTGAGTACGTAGCTCGAGTCACCCAAGGTGTGCTTCCGCCGGTTGCCTTCCTTCCCCTGGTCTTTCTGGTCTCGGCAGGCATCGCCTTCTCCATCGGATCCTCCTGGGGGACCTTCGCGATCATGCTCCCCATTGCCGTACCGGCGGCAGAAGTCATGGGATTCCCCCTAGCCCCATTCTTGGCTGCGTCCCTGGCTGGAGGGATCTTCGGGGATCACTCATCCCCCATCAGCGACACCACGATCATCTCATCCATGGCTGCCGCCACGGACCATATCGATCATGTCAGAACCCAACTCCCTTATGCTCTTCTGGCCGGCTTGGTTGCGGTGGCCGGATTCGCGGTCTTGGGAGCGACCCTCTGACCTTCCATGAACAAAAGGGAAACGAGTTGAAGGAGAACGCGGCGCGTTCTAGATTGGGGCCTGTTCTTTTCTTCGACCCTGTCCGCGATGGAGCAGAGCATTGAAAATCGTCGTATGCATCAAACGCACGCCGGACACCGAGACCAAGATCCGATTGGGTGAGGATGGTGTGTCCATCGACCCCAATGGGGTGAAGTTCATTATCAGTCCCTATGATGAGTTCGCCATTGAAGCGGGTCTTCAGATAAAGGAAGCGGCCGGGGATGGGGAGGTCATCCTCCTGTCTATGGGAGGGGACGACACTCAGGAGACGCTTCGACAGGGCCTGGCCATGGGGGCCGATGAAGCCATCCTGCTAAGAGGAGAGTCTGGCCTGGACGGGCTGGCCACTGCGAAAGCCCTCGCTGCTGAGCTGAAGGGAATCGATGCCTCTCTGGTCCTCTTCGGCATGAAGGGGGCTGATATGGATCAACAGCAGGTGGGGCCCATGACGGCTACTCTTCTGGGGTTGCCCTGTGTTACGGCTGCTTCAGGGTTCGAGTTGGCTGGGGAAACCCTCACTTGTCGGCGGGAGGTCGAAGGTGGCGCCGAGATCCTGGAGATGGATCTACCGGCGGTAGTAAGCCTGACCAAAGGGAAGTTCGAACCCCGGTACGCTTCCTTGAAGGGCATCATGGCCGCCAAGAGGAAGCCGCTGGAGGAGAGGGAGGCCCAAGGGGGAGAATCCCGTTTGATAATGCGG
>JBDHMC010000436.1:0-2742 GCA_039656355.1 Gemmatimonadota bacterium
TGGAGAAGGAGGATCGGACGTAGGCGAAGGGCTCGTCGGGGCCGAGGCGGCAGTCCAGGATGCGGCCCCCAACACAGGTGTGGACGCTCTGGATCGGGCCCTGGACGCGACGGTGGGCCGATTCGTGGACCTCCAGGCCGATCCCCAGGAGGCCATTCGAGGCATCATCCTCTTCATTCTGGTCATCTTCGCCCTGAAAAACGTCTTCGATTTTGCCAAGGCCTACCTCATGGCCAGGGTGCAACAGGGGGTCACCAGAGATCTGAGAGATTCGGTGTATGACCACCTCCTGGACCTGGATATGGCCTTCTTTGGGAAGACGAAGATGGGTCAGATCCTCTCACGTCTCACGTACGACGTGGAACAGCTCCGGGTCCTGGTGGCAAAGGAGCTTGGGAAGGTCGTCTCCTCAGTATTCGAGTTCACAGCTGCGTTGGTGGTCATGCTGATCATCTCGGCTAAGCTCACTCTGGCCGCCTTTATTGTGGTGCCCGCTACCATGGGCATCTGGGGTCCTCTCATTCGGAAGCTCAAGAAAGCCGACCGCCGGGTCCTGGATTCTGCTGCAGACGTGAACGCCCACATCCAGGAAACCCTCACGGGAATTCGCCTGGTCAAATCCTCCTCCACGGAGGGGTACGAGCGGGGGCGTTTTCACGGCCTCACCCTCCGCTATTACAAACAATTCCTTCGATCCGAACGCCTCCGGGCCCTGGCATCCCCTATCACCGAAACTCTCACCGCCCTGGGGACGGTGATCCTTCTCTGGTACGGGGCCCAACTGGTTCTGGGGGGCGGGGGATTGGGGGGTGAGGAGTTCATAGTATTCCTGGGTCTCTCGCTGAAACTGTACCATCCGGTGAAGTACCTGGCGAAGTTCCCGGCACTCATTCAACCCGGGTTGGTGGGAGCCGAGAGGATTTTCGAATTCATGGACGCTCCCATCGAAATCCGGGACTCGGATGGCGCCCAGGCTTTCCCTGGGCTCCAGGAGGAGATTTCCTTCGACGAAGTGGCCTTCGAGTATCGGCCCGATGAACCGGTCCTCCATGACATCTCCTTCAAGGTCCCGAGGGGAACGGTGGTGGCTTTGGTGGGACCCTCCGGAGCTGGCAAGACTACGGTCCTGGATCTTCTGGCCCGCTTCTATGACGTGACGGAGGGAAGCATTTCGGTGGATGGGACCGATATCCGGGAGTTTTCCCTTCGAGGCCTCCGAAGCTCCTTGGGGATTGTCTCGCAAGAGACCATTCTCTTCCACGATACGGTCAGAGCGAACATCGCCTACGGGAGCCCACAGGCTACGCAGGAAGATGTGGAACGGGCCGCCGAGGCGGCGTACGCCCATGACTTCATTCGGGGGTTTCCCCAGGGGTACGATACCGTGGTGGGGGAACGGGGTACGGCGTTGTCAGGTGGGCAGCGTCAACGCCTGGCAATCGCTCGAGCGATTCTCCGAAACCCCCCGATTCTAGTCTTCGATGAAGCCACCAGTTCTCTGGATACCGAGGCCGAACGTTTGGTCCAGCAGGCCATCGAACGCCTCTTGGAGGGACGGACAGTGTTCGTGATCGCCCACCGGTTGTCCACCGTCCAACGAGCCGAGCAGATCCTGGTCCTGGACCAGGGGCGCATTCAGGAAAGAGGGACCCATCAGGCCCTCCTCTCCGCCGGAGGTCTGTACCAAAGGCTCTACGACCTTCAGTTCTCTGATGAAGGGCCCATGACGGTGGGGGCCGATAGCCTTCTCTCAGATCCCACCTCGAGGGACCGTCCCTCAGGCTCCTGACCTTGTCCGGCACCCAACCCCGAATGACGGCCATGAGACGGCCAAACCTCCGGCACAGGATGGAATACCTGGCCTACCGGGTGGTCGTGGGAATGCTGAGGTACGCTCCGGAGCGGCTGGCCCTTCTCTTCGGGGAAGGGATGGGATGGGTGGCGGGTGTTCTGTTCCGTGTCCGTTGGCGAACGGTGGAGGAGCATCTTCAGAGAGCCTTTCCCCAGCGGGATGCGAGGTGGCGGCGGTCGGTAGCCCGGGCCTCGTTCCGGCACCTGGGCAGGGAGTCGGTGGCGACGTTCCGGTTGGGACGCATGGACGCGGACGAGATCCGGCGCCGTACCGAGGTGGTGGGGTTCGAGGCCGTCAAGGAGGCGGTTGCTGAGGGAAAAGGTCTGATCGTAGTCACAGGGCACTTCGGGAACTGGGAAATGGGAGGGGCTTCCATCTCGGCTCATGGAATCCCCGTCGAGGTCATTGCCCAGCGACAACGGAACCCCCTCTTCGACGCTGACCTGACGGCCAACCGCAATCGGTTGGGGATGACGGTCATCGAGCGTGGGGAGGCGCCGAAACGAGTTCTCCGAGCCCTTCGAGGGGGCCGGGCCGTGGGAATTGTCGGAGACCAGAATGTTCGCCGCGGTGGGGTCTTCGTGGAGTTTTTCGGAAGACCCGCCTCCACCGCCCGGGGGACCGCCCTCTTCGCCCTCCGGACCGACGCTCCCATGTTTCTTGGAACAGCCAAGCGGATGCCCGGCTTTCCACAACGTTACCGAGTAAGCTTCGAGCCGGTCGTGTTCACAAAAAGCGGTGAGATGGAAGATGATGTCGTTCGGTTAACGGAAGCCCACACACAGTATCTGGAAAGACAGGTAAGGGAGACGCCGGAGCAGTATTTTTGGCAGCACCGGAGGTGGAAGACACGCCCACCCGGGCAACACTGATCGGCGGACGGATCCTCC
>JBDHMC010000437.1:0-2729 GCA_039656355.1 Gemmatimonadota bacterium
GAATCGGTCATATTAGGTTTAAGTGTTTCAAGGATTCACGCGTTTTTACACCAGGAGTGGGCAGTGAGCGAAGCGATGCTTGCGTTTGTGGCAGCACCCGGTGCCGGTGAAGGGGGCAACCGCTCGATGGTATTCCTTCTTCAGATGGTGGCCATTGGGGTCATCTTCTACTGGCTCCTCATTCGGCCTCAAAGGAAAGAACAGAAACGGCACCGAGAGATGATCCAGGAGTTGAAGAAAGGTGACGACGTTGTCACCAACGGTGGGATTATCGGTACGGTGGTCCACACCGAGGACGACCGAGTGACCATCAAGACCGGGGAGAACACCCGGGTGGTGGTCCAGCGCGCCCGGATCGCTCAGGTGCTCTCCGACCAGAGCTCCTGACAGAAAAGACGTTCAGGAATCGGGATACGCGTATGGCCGTTCGGGAGATCAAGCTCCTCGGGGACCCGGTTCTCCGGGAACCCGCTGAAGTGGTGGCGGAGTTGGATGACGAGGTGAGGACCCTCGTGAAAGAAATGTTCGAAACCATGTACCTTGCCGAGGGAATCGGTCTTGCCGCCCCCCAGGTCGGGGTATCCACAAGGGTCCTCGTGGTGGATTTGGGGGAGGCCGACGAGGATGGTGCGGGAGCCGTGGCTCTCGTGAATCCCAGGGTTCTGGAGTCCAGCCGAAAAAAGGACAAGGCTTCGGAAGGGTGCTTGAGCATTCCCGGTATCGAGGAAATTGTGGAGCGCCCCGAGACGGTCACCGTGGAAGGGACCGACCCCGACGGGGAGTTCTTGACCATGGAAGTTTCGGGGCTCCTCTCCAGGGCGCTGCAGCACGAGATCGACCACCTGGACGGGATACTCTTTATCGATCGGGTGAGTCCCCTTAAACGGCGAATGCTTCTGAAGAAGTGGCAGAAGAGCCGAGCCGAGGAGGCGGCCTCCTGAGGGTTCTTTTTTGGGGGACTCCGTTGTTCGCCCTCCCCTCCCTCAGAGCGTTGAGTGAGGAAGGGCACGATGTCGTGGGTGTGGTCACCCAACCGGACCGACCGTCGGGAAGAGGGCGAAAGCTTACCTCCTCTCCCGTGCGGGAGGTTTCGGAAGAAGAGGGCTTCGTCATTCTCGTTCCGGAAAGCCCCGGAGGAGAGTCCTTCCTTCACCAAATCCGAGAGTTGGAGCCGGATCTGTCTGTGGTCGTGGCCTATGGCCACATTCTGGAGCCAGAAGTCCTCTCGGCTCCGCCCGGCGGATCCATCAACCTCCACGCCTCTCTTCTTCCGGAGCTTCGAGGGGCCGCTCCGGTGAACTGGGCGATCCTCCGGGGTGACCAAACCACCGGTGTGTCTATCATGAGAATGGTGGCGGGTATGGACGCGGGGCCGGTCATTTTCCAAACCCCGGAGAAGATCGGACCTTCGGAGACCGCCACGGAGTTGAGCACTCGGCTGTCGGAGGTGGGCGCAGAAGCCCTCATCGAAGCCTTGGCGCTATTGGCCGAGGGTGTGGCCGAGGAGGTCGAGCAGGATCACTCGCAGGCCACATACGCTCCCAAGTTGAACCGGGAAATGGCACGGGTGGACTGGACTCGACCGGCTTCGGAGCTCGGGTGGCACCTTCGTGGGCTGGATGAGGTGCCCGGTGCTTGGTCTACCCTGGGTGGTGAATCCTTCAAGCTTTTTCAGCCGGTTCCCGAACCCCGGTTCATGCATGGAGCACCGCCGGGGACGGTCCTCGAGGTCAGTCCGGCGGACGGGTTCCTGGTGGCTTGCGGGTCGGGAGCCCTCCGGGTGGGAGAGATCCAGGCCCCGGGGAAGAAGCGGATGCCAGTTAGTGCCTGGGTTCAAGGGCACCGCCTTGCTGAAGGAAACTGTTTCGAGTGATCCCCGCCCTTCATATCATCACCGATGACGAAATCCTGAGCCGGGGTGGGTTCGTATCTCGGGCGAGTGGCGTCCTGGAGGCGGGTGGGGAAGCCCTGGTTTTCCACCTACGGGGCCCGAGGACCAGTGGAAAGGTCCTCTACTCTCTGGCCCGGGCCCTCAAAGACACGGCGGATGTCTGCGGCAGCGTCCTGCTTGCCAACGACCGAGTGGACTTGGCTCTGGCCCTGGACCTCTCGGGGGCTCATCTGGGACAACGTTCCCTTCCGCCTGATGTGGCAAGACGTATCCTGGGACCTCACCGGATACTAGGCCTCTCTGTTCACGGAGTGGACGAGGCCGAGGAAGGGATGGGGGGGGGTGTGGACTTCCTTCTGGCCGGAACCATCTTTCCTTCACCGTCTCATCCTGAGGGGACGCTCGGGGGGACTGCCCGGATACGGGAGCTTCGTGGAATCTCCCCCTTGCCCCTTCTGGCCATTGGAGGAATCACGCAGGAAAGAGTGGGGGAAGTTCTGGCGGCTGGTGCCTATGGGATTGCGGTACGGGGTGGCATTTGGGATGCCGGGGATCCAACTGCCGCTACCAGGGTGTATTTGAAAGAGCTGGAGAAAGGGAGGGTGACATGACAGAGACTGCCACCATCGAGGTTCAGATCAACGGCGATGATCGGGCGATCCCGCCGGACCTTTCGGTCTGGGGCCTTCTCGAATGGCTTGAACTCAATCCCGCCCTCGTTGTCGTGGAGCTGAATCGGGAGATTCTGGATCGAGAGCGGTACCAAGAGACGTACACGGTGGAGAAGGACGTCCTCGAGCTGGTCCATTTCGTAGGTGGCGGGTAGAAGGCTGTTGCG
>JBDHMC010000438.1:0-2714 GCA_039656355.1 Gemmatimonadota bacterium
TGAAACCATGGGCGGAGACCTGGTAAGCGCCATTAACCTCCCCGGTACCCAGGATCTTTACCGGCTTCTTCAGGGTACCGATCAGGCCAAACTCCTTGAGGACTTCGGGCGTCACCTCCCCGGCCTCGATCCGGCTCAAGTCCCGGACGTTCACCCCTTGGTACTCCACCCGGTTGATATTCTTGAACCCTCTCTTGGGAATCCGGCGTTGGAGGGGCATTTGGCCCCCCTCAAACCCGGGGCGAACGCCCCCGCCAGAGCGGGATCCTTGTCCATCCTGACCGCGACCGGCTCTCTTGCCTTTTCCAGATCCCGGACCCCGACCCACCCGCTTTCTATTGCGGTTGGATCCTGGGGAGGGGCTCAAATCATGCAACTCGGGCATTCGATCTATTCCTTACTCTGCGACTTCCGTGACCTCGACCATATGGGAGACCTGGTTGATCATCCCACGGATGGCAGGCGTGTCGTTATGGATCACCGTCTGCTGGTGCCTCTTTATGCCCAAGGCTTCCAGGGTTCTCCTGTGCTTCTTCTGGCGACCGATCCCACTGCGAATCTGCTTGATGGAGATCTGTCGTACTTCGGCGGCCTTTTTCTTAGCCACGGCGCACCCCCAGACCCAATGCTTCCACGGGAATGCCCCTTTCGTAGGCCACCTGCTCAGCCGTTACCAAACGCTCGAGACCATCGACCGTGGCGCGAACCACGTTGATGGGGTTGTTGGTACCCAAGCTCTTGGTCAGCACGTCTCGGACGCCTGCTGCCTCCAAGACCGCACGAACCGGCCCACCGGCTATGACGCCTGTCCCTGGAGCCGCGGGCCGGAGCACCACACGCCCCGCCCCCCACCGGCCCACGATATCATGGGGTAGCGTTCCGTTCTCGATGGGCACCTGGAAGGTTTCCTTCTTGGCCCGTTCGAAAGCTTTCCGGATGGCCTCAGCAACCTCATTTGCCTTTGCAAGTCCGATCCCGACTTTCCCGGCCTGATCTCCCACGGCCACCAGAGCAGTGAAAGAGAACCGACGCCCACCCTTCACCACCTTCGCCACCCGGTTGATATGGATGACGTTCTCAACCATGTCGGTTTCCCGAGCCCGGGATTGCCTCTTCTCTCGTTCCCTCGCCATCAGAACTCCAATCCGCCCTTCCGGGCGCCATCGGCAAAGGCCTTCACTCGGCCGTGGTACTTGTAGCCGGCGCGGTCAAAAATGACCCTTTCGACCCCTGCTGCCTTGGCTTTGTCGGCCAAAAGCTTCCCAGCCTCGAAGGCCACCTCGACCTTGGGCATCTGAGACTTGCCTTGGAAGCCCTTCAATTCCTCGGCTAGGGTGCTGACTCCAACCAGGGTCCTGGAAGAATCATCGTCGACCAACTGTCCTTCGATGTTCTTGATGGACCTGAAAACCACCAAACGAGGCCGCTCAGCCGTACCCTGGATCTTCTTCCGAATCCGGCGGTGGCGTTTTGCCCGTTGGACCCTTCTACTTTTCTTGATATTTCCAATCTTAGCCATGGCTTATGCCCCCGCCGTCTTTCCGGCTTTCCGACGGACCTGCTCACCCCGGTACCGAATACCCTTGCCCTTGTAGGGCTCAGGGGGTCGGAAGGAGCGGATCTCCGCCGCGGCCTGCCCTACCTTCTGCTTGTCGGCTCCCGAAACCACGATTGTGGTCTGGTTCGGGCACTCCAGGGTGACCCCGTCGGGAGCGGGATAATCGATGTGGTGGGAATACCCCACCTGTATCTTGAGTCCCGATCCGGAGGGGTCCGCTCTATAGCCCACTCCCACAATCTCCAGAGTCTTGGAGAATCCCTCGGTGACGCCTGTGACCATATTGGCCACCAGGGAGCGAACGAGGCCGTGGAGGGCTTTGTGGCGAGTTTGATCTGAAGGCCGGTGAACTACCACCAGGGCTTCTTCAATCTTCACCTCGATCTCGGGGTGGACCTCCAAAGAGAGGGTCCCCTTGGGTCCTTTGGCGGAGAAGGTCGTACCCTTCAGGGCAACATCCACCCCTTTGGGGACCTCCACCGGCATCTTTCCAATCCGCGACATGGCCTTCTTTGCTTTCCGGTTACCAGACCAAGGCCATTAACTCTCCACCAACGCCCTGCTGACGAGCCACCCGATCGGATAGCACACCGTTGGAGGTGGAGAGGATGGCCATCCCCAAGCCATTTCGAACCCGGGGAATCTCAGTTACACCCACGTAGCGTCGGCGGCCGGGCGTGGAGACTCGCTCCAAGTGCCGAATCACCGGCGAACCGTCAGAATACTTCAGATAAATGCGAAGCAGGCCATGAGCCCCGTCGTCCAAGACCTTGTAGTCGAAGACGAAGGCATTCTTTTTCAATAGGCGGGCGATTTCGATCTTTAATTTCGAAACCGGCATATCCACCCAGCGATGCCCGGCCGTTGCGCCGTTTCGGAGACGCGTGAGCATGTCCGCAATGGGGTCCGTCATCATTTCCGTATCGATCCTTTTACCAGCTGGACTTTCGCACGCCAGGAATCTCTCCGCGGAGAGACATTTCCCGGAAGCAAATCCTGCAGATTCCGAACTTCCTCAGGAATCCACGGGGTCGGCCACACCGGGAGCATCTGTTCCGAACACGGACACCGAACTTCGGCTTGCGCTTGCTTTTCTCGATGAGGGCTTTCCTCGCCATCTATTCCTCGACTCGTGTTGGGGCTAGGCCGCCGGCAT
>JBDHMC010000439.1:0-2710 GCA_039656355.1 Gemmatimonadota bacterium
AGTCATGGTGCGTCATCATGCTTTGTTCGAGCTCGAGACGGGCGACCTGAAGGTAGCCTTCAAAATCCTCGGCATCTTGATCGGGGAGGTCTGGCCAGTAGTCGGGTTCCGTCTGGTTCTCCAGGAAGGTGGTGGATCCCTCGTCCATCCAGGCATGCCGCTTCTCATTGGACCCCACGATCATCGGTACCCACATGTGTGCCAGCTCATGGGCCGTAACGGAGTAGAGGTTGAATGCTCCCCGTCCCTCATAGCTCCCCATGAGGGTGAACATGGGAAACTCCATCCCGCCGCCGATGATGTCGGCGCCTTCGACTGAGGTCATGTGAGGCCAGGGGTAGGAAAACCCGGTGAAGCGGGACTCATATTCGATGGAATGTTTGGCGTAGAGGGCCTGGTCGGACCAGAGGGGGGCCCGGTAGTCGCGCCAGAAGGTGTGGATGGCCACCCGATCATCCTGTCCGTCCCCGTCACGGTCAGGGACCAGGGAGCTGGTTCCGGTCCAGAGTTGGACATTGGAGGTGGTCCAGGTGAAGTCCCGGACGTTTTCGGCTGCGAACCGGTAGGTCAGCGCCCCCGTTTCGGACAGCTCGGTTACGAGGCCCCCTTCCAGATCCTCCCGGGTCGCGATCTGAACCATGGTGTCGGCCTGGAGGGCGGCGGCCATTCGGTCCCGGGTCTGGGCGGTGTAAACCTCCTCGGGATTTTGGAGATTCCCCGTGGCCATGAGGGTCCATCCGTTGGGTACCGTAAGGCTCACGCGATAGTCCCCGTAACCCTCGTAGAACTCGGCCCCTTGATAGGGTTCCGCGTCCCACCCCCGCAGGTCGTCGAAGACCGCGATCTTCGGGAACCAGTAGGCCAGGAAGTACATCTCCCGCTCACTGTGCCCCATACGCCCCGCCCCATTTTGCGGAACGGTGAAGCTCCACTCGATCTCCAGCTCCACGGTCTCCCCCGCCGGGACCGGAATTGGAAGCCGGATCATCATCACGCCCCCGTTTTCCGCATACCCGGGAGCCTGGAAGCTCTGGGCCGGAAGCAGGTCTTCACCCCGGGCCTTCACCCTCTCCAGCCGGATGCCTCCGGTGACCTCCACCCTGTTGTTTCTCGGCACCCCTTCCGCATGGATGTTCTGGTGCAGGAAGAGGGCAATCGAAGGAAGCTCCGCCGGAGACCGATTGTGAAATCGGATGGTCTCCGTGCCGGAAAGAAGGCCGGAAACAGGATCCAGTCGGGCGTCGATGTCGTAGTCCGAGTAAACCTGCCAGTAGTTGGGACCCGGACTCCCGTCAGGACTCCTGGTACCGCGTTCCAGAGCGGCCCGGAAAAACGGAGGAGGCACCACCGGCCCGGGAATGGGGCGTTGGGGAGTAATGGCCTCCTGGGCTTGGACGGACCCGTCAGGGGCGACCGTCGCCGGCAGAAGCAAAAGGACAGGGAGAAACAGTGACACAAAGAGACGCCTTACCGATTTCATGGGACCTTCCAGCCGTTTTTGATGGATGTCGAGACGTAGGTTTCCGCGGGACGTTTTTGCACCCGCGAATGAGAGAAGGTACAAAAGGTCGGGGCCGGGTGGGAGGTGATAACGGTTCACTTACTGGCTGAATCTCCCGCGGGTATGCTAGCTTCCCCCGAACCCCGTTTCCCACCGCTCACCCAGAAACCCGGCCATGACAATGGAAAAAGGCCACGATCCCAGGACTCTGCCACTTCCGGAGAGGAAGCTCGAACTCCTCATGGAGATGGACAGTCTTCGGGATGATGCAGAAGACCCTGACGATCTTCTCAGCGGCATTGTGGAGGTGATGGCCAAGGGTTTGGCCGCCGACACCTGCCTCCTCTTCGTAACGGACCCCTCATCGGGCGAGCAGGAACTGAGGGCAATCCGGGATCACAGCGGCAAGGTGGGTGAGCTGTCCACCGAGAACCTGGCTGCACTTTCCGATGATATCCGGCAGGCAACTCGGATCGAAATCCTGGAAGGGCTCGGGGCCCACTCTGCCCTAATCCGGGACGTCGACGGTGGTCAGGTCGCGGTGGTGCCCATTGTCATGGGTGGTGAAGATCGGGTGGGAACCCTTCTTCTAGCCCGCACCGACAGGCCTTTCGATGCATCCGAGGTGGACCTCCTCGACTTTGCGGAGACCCAACTCGATTCGGCCCTGGTGCAGGCGCAGCGGCTCCACGAGCTCGACCTCCGTAGCAGAGAGTTGGAGACCATCTACCGGGTGGACAGGATCCGTGATACACCACTCGGGTTCGATGAGATGCTGGATCGGGTCCTCGATGAGTTGAGGAGAGTCATTCACTCCGAGGTGGCGTTCATCCTGTTGTACGACCGGGCAGGCAAACAGCTGGAACTCCGTGCCACCAGTCCGGAAGATCTGACCGGCCACTGGTCGGGCGCCGGAGAGATCGAGGCCGCTGCGAACGAGGCGGTTCATGCCGGAGAGTTGATCCTTAGGGAAGGTCCGGAGCAGGGCATCGGATCCATCATGTGTGTCCCCCTCATCCTCCGGGAGGAGATTCTCGGGGTCTTTGGAATGGCCCGCAGTGGCTCCGGAAGATTCAAAGAGGGTGAGCAGCGTCTACTGAGGGCCATCGCCAGCCAGATGGACACGGCGATCTTCGAAACCCTGGAACAGGGGCGGCTTCGGAAGGTCCTGGGACGAACCGTGGACCCCCATGTCCTGGAGCGTCTCCT
>JBDHMC010000440.1:0-2706 GCA_039656355.1 Gemmatimonadota bacterium
CCTTCCGTGGATCATGGGCTACGACCTGGAGCCGCTTGTGACGCTGGAAACCAAGCGATCCATCTGGGAAAGAGTCAAAATGGAAGGGTGGATCCTCATTTTCCAACATGATGCGACCATACCATGGGGAAGGATGGATCCATCCGAAGAAAAGCACATCCTTCTTCCCCTTGAGACAGGTGGAGACCAAGGGTGAGCTAGCACGTGCCTTTAGCGGAGATTGGGCGTATTTTCATCGACCTCTCCGGTCCTGGGGTGAACCCGGTGCCGGTGAACTCGAACTGAACGGGAGCTGAGGACCCATGACGGATAAAGCCAGAACCCCGGTGATTCTCTCAGGTGTCCGGACCCCAATAGGCAGGTTTCTGGGCGGCCTATCTACGCTGCCGGCAACGGAACTTGGTGCCCTCACGGTTAGGGAGGCGGTGAATAGGGCTGGCATCGAGCCGGGGGCGGTTGAGGACGTAATCATGGGGAATGTGGTGGGGGCAGGGGGTGGGCAAGCTCCGGCGCGGCAGGCAGCCATCCGCGGCGGAATCCCGGCATCCGTCCCGGCCATGACCATCAACAAGGTATGTGGGTCAGGATTGAAGGCGGTCATGTTGGCGGCCCAGGCCATCAAGGCCGGCGACCTTCAGGTGGCGGTGGCCGGGGGCTTCGAGTCCATGTCCAACGTGCCCTTCTACCTCCGGAATCACCGTGGGGGTGTGAAGTTCGGCGATCAGACGGTCCAAGACGGTCTTATCTACGACGGCCTCTGGTGCTCCTTCGGGAACTGCCACATGGGTGGCCACGCTGAGTATACGGCAGACAAGGCCGGTATCAGTCGAGAAGAGGCCGATGAGTTCGCCTACCAGTCCCACATGAAAGCCGTGGCGGCCATCGAGGGCGGGAAGTTCAAGGACGAAATCCTTCCGGTTGAAGTCAAGCATCGAAAGGGCGTGAATATCGTCGATACGGATGAAAGCCCCAGGAAAGACACCAACTTGGAGTCTCTGGGACGACTCCGCCCCGCTTTTCCAAAGGATGCGCCTGAGGGGATTGAGAACCTGGTGGTGACGGCAGGGAACGCTCCGGGTCTCAACGATGGGGCGGCATCGCTTGTGGTAGCCTCCCATGCATTCGCGGAAGCCCACGGCCTACCGATCCAAGCCTTCATCAAGAGTTACGCGGTGGGATCAACGGAACCTAAGGACCTGTTCTTTGCACCCATCGATGCCGTCCAGAAGCTCATTGCCAAGGATGGAAAGGGCGTTGGGGATTACGGACTCTTTGAATTCAACGAAGCTTTTGCAGTGCAGGCCGTCGCCGACATCCGGGAGTTGGAAATCGATCCGGATCGGGTAAATGTCCATGGGGGAGCCGTGGCACTGGGCCACCCAATCGGAGCCTCGGGAGCCCGCGTTCTGGTCACGCTTCTCTCCGCCATGAAGGATAGGGGCGAAGCTTCGGGGGTCGCATCCCTCTGTTTGGGCGGTGGGAATGCCGTGGCCCTGTCGGTGGAGTTGGGCTGAGATGGGGCAAGGGATCGAGGTGCTCCGAGGCCTTACACTATTGCTGAGTGATCGACTCACTGACCTCGGGAGCATATAGCACCTGGGGTTTTTTCTTTGCGGAAGATCGTTTTCCTGTCCGGGGCGGCCCGGAGCCCTCCCCAAGTGCTTGAAGAGGGAGCAGGAGAATCGGTGACTTTGGGAGAATAAAATGGACGTAGAGCGAATCACCGTAATCGGCGGCGGTACCATGGGAAACGGAATTGCCCATGTCCTCGCCCAGGCTGGAGGCGCCGTCACGCTGGTTGATACCGACCAGGACCTCTTGGAAAAGGCGTTGACCGCCATCTTCAAGAATATGGACCGGCAGGTGAAGAAGGAGATCATCAGCGCTGGGGAAAAGGACGAGGCTCTGGGGCGGATTACCACCGCGACTTCCCTGGAGGACGGTGTGGGCGAGGCACAGCTGGTGGTGGAAGCCGTGCCGGAGAAGTTGGAGCTGAAGAAGAGCATCTTCACGACACTCGACGAGGAAGCCCCCGCCGACGCGATTCTGGCGACCAACACTTCCTCGATTTCCATCACGGAGATTGCCGCGTTCACGAAGCGGCCCGAGAAGGTCATCGGGATGCATTTCATGAATCCTGTCCCGATGATGAAGTTGGTCGAGGTCATTCGTGGCCTCGCCACGGACGACGAGACCACACAAACGGTCATGGACCTCACCCGGGTCCTAGGAAAAACCCCAGTGGAGGTTAACGACTTCCCCGGGTTCGTTTCCAACCGGGTGCTTCTTCCCATGATCAACGAGGCCATCTTCGCCCTCATGGAGGGGGTGGCCGATGCCGATGCCATCGATACGGTGATGAAGCTCGGCATGGCCCATCCCATGGGACCCCTTGCCCTCGCCGATCTTATCGGACTGGACACCTGCCTCAGCATTTTGGAGGTGCTCCATCGGGACCTGGGTGACGACAGGTATCGTCCGTGTCCTCTTCTCCGGAAGTACGTGGCGGCGGGGTGGCTGGGAAGGAAGTCCGGTCGGGGGTTCTTTGGATACGAGAAGTAGAAAAGCAAATCGAAACCTGACAAAGAGACTACAACAGTGACCCTGCGCCTTACCGAGGAACAACTTGAGATCCGAGCTCTTGCTCGGGAGTTTGTCCTGGGTGAGATACGGCCCCATGCTCCCGAGTGGGACGCCAAACGGTGT
>JBDHMC010000441.1:0-2702 GCA_039656355.1 Gemmatimonadota bacterium
CTTGGATGCTTGCGGTGGTGGGGTTCCTTGCTACGGTGGCTTGGTTTTCCGCGGTTTTGGTACTGGGTATCGGTCTGGTCCGGAGCGGGGCGGTGCGGACCGGGATCTTGCTCGCCGCGCTTTTGGGTTCAACTGCCGGCGTGTTCTTCTTGCCTGACCTCCAGCCTCGGTATCTGCTGCCGAGCTCCGTGATCCTCGTGGATGCATTGGCTCTATTGCTTGGCGGAGGCAACGTTCCGTTCTCCCGGCTTCCGAGAACCGCTGCCACGGCCGGCCTGTTTGCCCTTGCCGTATCGGCCTTCTTCGTCCCCGCTTTCAGGCCGATTAACCCTACCTCTAAGGGTGACCTGGAAGCGGGTTTACAAACCCTTATTCAGAACCTTCGAGATAGGGGAGTGGAGGGCGTGTATTCCATGGATGCTCTCCTCCCGTGGCAGATCCTGTTCTATGGGGACGAGGAGATCCCTGTACGGTTCGCCTCCCCAGTCGACCGGCGCCCCGAATATCCCAGGCAGGTGGACGCAGTTCTGGCTGCCGGAAAGACCGTGGCTTTGGTGGGCACCATGACGCAGGCCGAGTCCCTCCTCCGATCCCCCTTGGCTCACCTCATCGAGCCAACGGAGAATGACTATTTTGTCATGACAGAGGTCTCCCGACCCCTTCTGGAAAGTCTGGGATTCCAGTTCTTCCCGGAGAGTTGATCCCCGACTCCAACGCGCTCAGCCCTTGAGTATCCGGGGCTGGACCAGCTCCTGAAAGTCAGCGTACGACATCCGGAAGAGCTCGGTATGGGTCCCAGCGTTGAAGGCGATCTCCTCGTCCCTCGTGAGGCTCTCCTCCACGAAGGTGTCCATATCGTAGAGATTGCCGAATGGAGGCATGGCTCCGACCTCGCAATCGGGGAACCGCCCTTTGAACTCCTCCTCGGTTGCCAACTCCGCCTTGTCGGCACCGGTTTCGGCCCTCAGGTGATTCATCCGAACCATCTCAGGCGCCGGGAGCACCACCATGGCCATGGTACCGTCTAGCTTCACGACCACGGTCTTGGCTACTTCATTCCCGGGTATGTGGGCTGAGGCGGCGACCTCTTGGGCGGTGAACGCAGGGGAGTGTTTCAGGGAGACGTAACGAACGCGCTGCTCATCCAGATACTCTTTCAACTTGGCGCAGGCCATGGCGACCTCCTTTGTGACAAAACCAGAACGAGGGGCCGGGGAGGCGTCCTCTTCCCAGGGTGTATGTCTTCATCCAATCCCGAAGGATTATGGATTGGGCCAAGCGTTTCTGTGGTGTGTTCCCAAGATCGGTTTTGAGGCCTGATTCGGAAAGGGATTTATTTTTGGATCGGGGAGGGAAGGAGAGCGAATTCCATTCCGAACTGAGCGGGGAAAAAGGCGATCAGGGCCCGGCCCAGGGCCTCGGCAAGAGCCTGTCGGTTTTCGGGGGTATCTCTGACACCGTCGTAGTTGCACTCGATCTGCACACCGCTCACCGATCCACCGTCCCTCGATCCATGTCGGGCTGTGTTGTATCCTCCCGAGAAGAACGGATGGCCTCCCGGGTCCGGTTGGCTCTGACTCGGGACCGTTGGAATGCCCTCGGTTTCCAGAAGGCCCCCCAGGCTCTCCGGTCCACGGATAAGGTCGGCGAAATCCGTCCCGGCCTGAAGGCCAAGGGCTCTGAAGCTGCTCTTGTAGATGAAGGAGGACTCCGAGAGGACCTCGTTTGGATTGGCCAAATTGGTGGAAGACAGAAGGTAGCCCAGCTCCAACCGCTGAATTTCGTGGCCGTGCCCGTGGAGGTCGATGTATAGGCCCTCCCCAAAGTCATCCTCAACGAGTCGCACAGCCTCGTCGATGAAGGTCTGAAACTCCCACCACGCCCTTTCCGATTCCGAGTCCCCCTGGGCCGCCTCAACGATTTCCCTGTTCGGGTCCAGTTTGCTGCGGTGGAGGTGCGAGACCACGATATGGGGGTAATGGCCGGTCTGGGCCTTGATCTCCTCCCGAATCCTGAGGGCTAGGTCCATGGTGTTCCGGTCCTGGCCTGTGACCCCGTAGGTTCGATCGTCAATCTCGGAAGGATATTGGTTGCCCCCATGTGGGGCGCTCAGAACCAACGGCAACTCACCTGCGAAATATTGGGTGTACTCATTCCTCCCGAAGTAGCTCTCACCCGGAACCGGTGCGATGGTGACGGCCTGGATCTCCACCAAGAGGTCCCCGGCCCTGGCCTGGATCCGCTGCTGAGTCCCCACTTCCCGTCCCAGGATCCACGGCGTACGGGCCCGCCCCTGGGAGTTGGTTGTGCGATCCGGTTTCGGGGTGGTCCCTCCTCCCTCCAAAACCTGAAAGCTGACGATGACACCTTCCACAGGGTCCCCGTGCTGGTCTAGGACCACCACAGTCGGCCCTTCGGGGAGAACGGTCCCCGCAGGGGCCTGGAGTCCACCCCCTTCCATGGCCGTCATGGTGGTTGGAATACCCGACGGACCCGAGAAGTCGGAGGAGCAGGCCCAGAAGTTGACGGTGGCCAGGACCAGCATTAGGACCAGGAAGTGGTCCCTGAAGGCCCGGGGGAGGGGGCGGCAGCTGGAATCCATTGGAGCTACCATATGAAACAAACTAGATTCCACACACAACTTCTGCCAGGATTTTGCAGGTTTTGTCCAACGAAGGCCGGGCCTATCTTGGCGGTTGATG
>JBDHMC010000442.1:0-2696 GCA_039656355.1 Gemmatimonadota bacterium
CCAGATCGCTGTTGCGAACCACGCCCGGAGACGGGTTTGACTCATCTGTTGAACGTTCATGATCCGTCATTTCCTGAAGAGTTATTCTGTGAACGTCGTGATGCAAATGTAAAGACGACTTAACATTTTGTCAACCCTCCTTTACTCCTTAAAACGAACCCGGACCCATTCACCGCCTACCATGACGCTTCCCCCCTCTGGTTGTTTCAGTGGCATCGTAGACTCTCGCCCGCTAATTTCTCGGTATCGGACCAGAATCAACGGACCGATTCTCCTCCCTTTCGACCTCGGGCTGTTTCACGCGTCCCATGATGTAAGGTGACAAACCCAGGTGAGAACATGACCGCAGCCCCCCTGTCACTACGAGCCCCCATTCGTCACAACAGGCGCTCCTTTCCTGCCCTTCTCGCCACCGCGGTCCTTCTCTGGACGGGGTGCGTGGACCAAGCCACCGATCCGAACGCCTCCATGACGGCTGTTTTGGCCTTGGCCACCATCTTCCCAGAGGACGCCAGCAGCCAAGCCAGCTTTGTTGACGCCTGGCGAGTAGAGGTGTCCAGGCCCGGTGAGGGCGTGATCGCAGAAGCGAGCGGGGCAGTGGGTCCCCAACAACAGACGGTGGATGTCCAGATTTCCGTCACCCTGAGGGCAACCTGCGAAACTCTGTCGATTCGCGTGGAATTATCCTCCGACGGAGAAGTTTGGTTCCGGTCTGAGGGAAACCATGAGGTATGTTCGGGGACTGGTAATGAGGTCCAATTCCTGGAACTGCAGTGGGTCCGACCGCAACCGACCGTGAGTCCAGGAAGCCTCCTCTTCACCCTTGAAGAGGGAGAGGCGTCTAACGGTACATTCCGGATCACGTACGACGGAACGGACGACCTGCCCTGGATCGCCATGGTGCTGGAGGGCGATGCGGATTGGGTGAGAATCCAGCCCCCGAGTGGTTCTGTCACCGCCGGTCAGCCACAGGACGTCACGGTCGCCGTCAACACCGTGAGCCTCACGCCCGGGAGGTATATCGCCCACGTGGTCGTCACGGGTGAGGGTTTTCCGGCGCCCCTAGGGGGGATCCTTGTGGACCTCACGGTGACCCGAGGGCCCCGGATCGGCCTGTCTACGGCTTCCCTCTCCTTCGCGACTGACGAAGGGGCAAGCCCTCCCTTCCAGACGATCGTCGTAACAAACGCGGGCGGTGGCACACTCACCTGGAGTGCTTCAGATGACGTGCCATGGCTAAGCCTTTCGCCCACCTCCGGATCCCTGGCTCCGAGCCAATCACATTACCTCGAAGCCACCGTAAACAGTGAGAGCCTGAACCCGGGTACCTATGTGGCCGCCATCACGGTCACCGATCCGAACGCGGACAATTCACCGCGGATCGTTGGCGTGACCCTCAACGTGTCCCAAAATCCGCAGATCGGGCTCTCCACCACCAGTCTCTCTTTCACCACGTTGCAGGGCACGAGCCCCGTGGGACAGCTCTTGACGGTCTCCAATAGCGGTGGCGGCCTCCTCGAATGGCAGGCTTCGGACGACGTGGGTTGGCTTAGTGTTTCCCCCACATCCGGGATCCTGCCCGCGGGCTTGGGCCAGTGGTTGACCGTGTCGATCAACAGCGATGGCCTCGAGTCGGGCAGCTACTTGGGCACCATAACGATCCAAGATCCTGATGCCAGCAACTCGCCGCGCACGATATCCGTGAATTTGACCGTCAATCCCCTGGTGGCACCGGCCCTTTCGAATCTCGTGGTAACGATGCTCCAGCTGAACGACACGACCTGCGCCAACTCAGGGTCCAGGTTCTGGTTCCGGTTCGACTATGCCGATCCGGACGGAGACATCCTGATCACCGGCGATTCATTGACAGGCACGCCAATGGAACTCTTTTGGGCGTTCATGCCAGCAGGGATGTCAGGCTCTTTCTTTCTAACCGCTAGCGTGCTGACTGCTGGCGAGCACGGTACACCGTTCTCGGGCACCGCGAACTTCCAGATGTGCATCGCCTACCAGCCCGAGATCAATACCAGCATTAATATCGGGTTTTCTCTGGTGGACTCCGGGGCCCGACAGAGCAATCAATTGGGGGTGAACATCCCCCGCCCGGTGGGGGCGAACTCCCCTCCCCAGGCTTCCGTGTCCCCATCCGGGGGAACGTCGGAGGGGACAGGTCCAGCCGGGGTTGTGCCAGCCCGAAGGGAAGGGGGAGCACCCCCGCCCTTGGAGTAACCAAGAGGAGCCTTCTTTTTGAAATCTTGTCCCTATTGCGGCCGACCCTGGGAACAGCACCTCACCCGTTGCGCCGATGGTGTGCCCGCGGTCGGTTTGACGGACGATCGCGGCTTGGCCGGAAAGGTGATCAGCGGATACGGAATCCTGGGTAGGATCGGGGAAGGAGGGATGGGCACGGTCTACCTGGCCACGGACAACATCACCGAGAATCAACTCGATGCCGTCAAGGTCCTCAACAGGGACTGGGTGGCTGATCGGGAGCGTTTGCGCAGAGAGGCCGTCACCGCGAACAAGGTGGATCACCCGAACGTCTGCAAGATCTACAACTACGTCGAAGCCTACGATACCGAATCGGGGAATGCCCTCACCCTCATCGCCATGGAGCTCGTGAGGGGTCCAACACTTCGGGAGATCCTGGAAGAAAGCAGCGGGACCCTCGACTTGAGTCGTGCAGCCCTGGTGGT
>JBDHMC010000443.1:0-2690 GCA_039656355.1 Gemmatimonadota bacterium
ACCAGAGTCACGGGGAAGCCCCGCCCGTCCAAATCCCGGGAGAGGGACTCGGCCCCCATCCTGGAAGTGAAGCGTCCGATACGGACCCTGGCGAGATCATTGCCTGGGGTCCTGACCACTCGCGGCTCGTAACCCGCCCCCTTGAGCTGATCGGCGAGAGCCCGGGCCCGGTCTAGACTGCGAAAAGCCCCTATCTGGACCGAGAAATCGCCGCCCTCATTACGGGCCGCAGCTTCGGCCGCCGGCTCCGAATCTGGGCGGGGCTGAACTCTCGGAAGGGCGGCCATCTCTCGAGCGTGGGTACGGACCCAAAGCTCGGCCTCCCCGACCCGGGGACTCGAGGGGTAATCCCGGATCAAGCTCTCGAACGATGCCTGGGCCCGCCGCAGGTCCCCTCGGAGTTCGGCAGAAAGCCCTAAACGAAACAGAGCGTCATCGGAGTAGGGCCCACCTGGGAACTCCAGCATTAGTCGTCGGAAATCCAACTCTGCGAGGGACGGGTCCACTGTGAGCTTTCCCCGGAGCCAGATACCCCGTTGGCGGTCGGTCCGAGACGCCATGGATAGCCGACCGGTCCACCAGTTCTCCAGGGTTTCCCGGGCCTCCATGATGCGCCCCTGTGCCATGAGGCCCTCAACCTCATTCAAAGAGGGCCCTTCCTGCGCCGACACCGAGGAGAATCCCAGAGTCAGCAGGGTGAGTACGAGAGCCAACCCCCTCATGTTTGGCCAACCCTTTCCGAGGCCATCAGCCCCAGTATCCACTCCTCCAATACCTGACCGTCAGAGAGGGTACTGGATTTGAGGAGGCGGTCCACCCTCCGTAATCCCAGGATGGCCTTCTCCAACTCTTCCACGGACCATCTCCTGGCTTGCTCATGCAGGCGTCGACCGAGCCATTTCTGGTTAGGCGGAAGAGCAGATTCCAGGGCTGCCGCGCCACCGACCCGAGCCAGAGCCACCCGAATCAGGTGGGTCGCCAGTCCTGAGGTTAAGCTGACGCCTGTTTCGCCCTGGGAGATCAGGATTCCAAATCCTGTTAAGGCGTCACCGAACTCTCGCCTACCGACCCGGTCCATCCAAACCCACCGATCCTCCGACGGGACTCGCGTACCAGCGGCCCTCACCGCCTCCAATCCTATGGGCTCTCCGTCCTCCACGAGAGTGGTGAGCTTCTCCACTTCCTGAGCCAGGACACCCAGATCGGTCCCCACTCCAGCACCCAGAGCCCTGGCCGCCTCTTCCGTGATTTCCCGGCCGTGCCTGCTGGCAGCCCAAGACACCACCCATCCCGGTACGTCATTGGGCCCGACCTCGGGGAACTCCTCCGATGAGGTCAAACGCTGAAGCTCTTTGTAGAACTTCGCAGAGGATTTTTTCGGAATGGTGGCAAGCAGGATCAGAGCCAGGCCCGGCGGGGGAGTCCTCACTACCTGCAGGAGGACTTCTCGGGCTCGGGAGCTGGAGGCTAAAGCCTCTACCTCCCTGAGGAATACCACTCTCCACTCCGCCATCATGGGTGGAGTCGCCAGGGTGGAGGCCAGGTCTTCGACACTTACCTCGGACCCCCTCAACGGATCGAAGTTGAAATCCCGGGTGGCGGGATCGAGATGCCACTCAACCAGGGCCCGGCCCTCTTCTTCCTTCTGGAAACGATCGCCCCCGAAAAGAAAAAAGGCGCCGCCCTTCCCCTTTTTCCGGAGGCCATGAGAACCTACTCGTGCCATGGAGTACTTCCTGAAGAGTTACTCAATCCCCATGAGGGCCTGGGTTCGTCGCCGCTCGAGGATGGGGGAATACTTGCGGAGAAGATCATGGGAATCGCCCCAGATTCCATCCTGAAACTCTGTGGTGCCGAAGAGAGAGAGATTCCTGGGGAAGGTAGGGTTGTTTCGGGCTGGTGTGAAAGAGGCAGAGGGCGGTTCGGCCACGACCATCGGGAGTTCGACTGCTGGATACGCCACGTTCACCGCCGGCGCCCAAGCCGAAAGAGAGACCAGAATGGCCACTGCCAGGACCGAAACCGTGGTGGCGCCGGTTCCCATCGACTCCCTTGCGATGGATGCTCCATCCTCCAGGTGGAAGATCCGATGGTCCAGCCGAGGATAGAAGTCGGGAGGGACATCCAGGTTCGGAAGGGCCCGGAGGAGATTCCCCCCGGCCTCAACGGTATCGGAATACCGCCGGCACCGATCGCAAGCCGATCGATGGGCTTCCATTTCCGAAAAACTCCCCGCCTCCGCCCTTCCATCGAAGAACTCGGAGAACTGGGCAAGGTACTGCTGGCAGTCCATCAGCTCTAAACCACTCCTTGGACGGGCCTACGCATCAAAAGTTGCTCACAGTACCTCTCTTACTTTCCCTAGGGTCGGCAGGTTCCCCTCCGACCGCCATCTGTTTCGAAGGTCCCTAAAGGAGACTCTGCCCAAGAGGGGCGAGCCTCCTTAATACCAGTAGGAAAAAAACCGGCCCCCGGGAGAGGGGCCGGCGCTGAATCAGGCCAGGGGGAACCTGGAGAAGGGATCAGTCCAGGAGCGGCTCAATAATGCGTGCGAAGTTGTTCCGAGCGCGGTTGAGTCGGCTCTTCACCGTCCCCAAGTTACACCCGGTGATATCGGCGATCTCCTCGTAGGTCTTCCCCTCCAACTCCCGGAGTACGAAGACGATCCGATGATGCTCGGGAAGCTGAGC
>JBDHMC010000444.1:0-3911 GCA_039656355.1 Gemmatimonadota bacterium
TGCTGACCAACCACGATGATCCTGTCACCCGGTTCGAGTCCCGATTGGATCACGACTTCGTTCTGCTGAGCCGGTCCTAAGGCCACCACCCTAGACCGGACCATATCGACTCCCCCCTCTTCTTCCACCACAAAGACGATGTACCCGTCTTCCACCCGAACCAGAGCCTCCTGGGGGATGATCATGGCCTCGTCAATCGTCCGTCGGGTCACCTCTATGTTGGCCACCATTTCCGGCTTGATGATCCCCCCAGGGTTCCGCAACCTGAGCTCCACCGGGAATGTGCGGTTCCCGGCATCCACTACTGCGCCCACATAGGAGATCCGACCTGCGAAGGCATCGTCAGGGAGGACATCGAAAACCACCGTGGCTTCAGTCCCGGTGCGGACGTCGGCGGCATAACGCTCCGGGACGCCCCCGGTGATCTTCACGGGATTAGTGTCGACTATTCTGGCCACGGGTGTGCCGGGACCGACCATGGTCCCTACCTCGATTTCACGACTGTCCAGGACTCCGGAGATAGGTGCACGGATGACCGTTCGGGCTAGGCGGTGTTCCAGGAGATTCAGATTTGCTGCGGCCTGCTCGGAGGCGTACTTGGCCTCCAGGTAGGCCAGCTCTGAACCCACCTGATCCTGCTCAAACAGGCGCTTGCGGCGATCCCAGGTCTCCTGGGCGAGGTTGGACAAGGCCCGGGCCTGATCCACTTGGGCCTTGAGGAGTTCGTCGTCCAGCCTGAACATGGCTTGGCCGGCTTCTACCCAGTACCCCTTATCCACCGTGATCTCCCGGATCACGCCGCTCTCCTCGGCCGAGACGACTACATCCTTGTCGGCCTGAACCGTCCCTGTGAGCCGAATGATCTCGGTGAAGGACGATTCCTCCACCGTAGCGACTTCCACGTTCAGGACTCGGGTGTATGCGGCCGCGTCCTGCGGTGCCTCGGCTTCGGCCCCACCACAGCCCCAGAAACCCAAGGAGAGAAGGAGGACAGCCAAGAGGAAGAGTCCCTTTTTGATGCGTCGGGGGCCCGAGATGATGCGGGTAGTGTAGTTCATCGTCCTATCCCTATTCTTTATGATCATCTTTGAGTTTTCCTTGTAGTCTCTTCAGGCCGCCCTAACGACCGGCCAAACGCCCGTTCAACAGATCGTCCACCATGGGTACAGCCCCCACTGCCTCATCCAACTGGGCCTGGAACACCAGGAAGTCGTACACAGCCTGAGCGTAGTTGAACTCACTCTGGCGGAGCGCGACCTCGGCATCTCTCTGCTCCAACACGGCCAGCTGTTGTCCACGGGCCCGGTCCAAGGCCTCTTCGGCTTGCTCCCGAACCGATTTCACCTGTCCTTCAGCCTGAAGTTTGGCCAGAAGGCTTTGGTTCTTGGCCTGGTTCAGGAGGGCACGCTTCTGATCGATCTTTGCGTCACGACGGAGGCCGGTGAAGAGAGGCAGCGTGATGGATACCCCCACCCACTTCGAGGTGGCTCGGGCGTTCTCGTCGCCAAAAAAGATCGGGGAGCCGTTCTGCTGGGCGTTGATGGAGTAGTTCGCGAAGAGCGAGATCTTCGGGAAGTACTCGGCCTGCTCCGCCCTCAGCTCCGCCGTCCTGAGTTTTTCGGTATGCTCCAACTGTCTCAAGTCCGATCGACTTTCCATGGCCACACTCAAGACCTCGTCCATCCCTGAGGTCAGGGCCAGGTCGAGGCGTCCCAAGCTCAGAATCTCCCGGTTCGCCTCGTTGTTTCCTTCTACGCTCTCCAGGTTCATGGCGGCGAGACTTCCTGTGACCTGGAGCTCCTCCAGATCCTCCAGGTTCAACTCGATGGCCAGTTGCCGCCGGGACTGACTCACGGCGTTCGCCGCCCGTCGGAGGTTGGGGACCAGATTCGCCAGCTCCACCTGCAGGCGGAGGACGTCATAGTCGGCCGCGATCCCGGCGCGGTTCATGGCCTCCGTTTCTTCCAGAGACCCCCTTACCCGATCCACCGACTCGGTGATGAGTCGAGATTCTTCCTGAGCTAGAAGGAGGGCGTAGTATGACAGGCGGACTCTGGTTACCAGGTTTTGGGCCCGACCCCGGAGCATCTCCTCCTGAAGACCCTTGTACCGGGATGCCGCACCGACCCCGATGAAGGCCCGGGCCTCGAAGAGAGGTTGATCTAAGACCAAGCTGGAAGCCCACGCGTTGTCCAGCCCGAATTGAACTTTGCGGTACTCCCCTTCCTCACCACCGAAGAACTCGGCCGGAAGGAAGGAAACGGCAGGGGCGATATTCCGCGTGTAACTTCCCGTGAAGTCCACGGTGGGCATCACGCCACTCCATGCCTCTGCCACCCTCTCATTGGCTTCTTCCAGGGCCAAATATGCGTCCTGAATGTCGAGGCTCTGGCGAAGAGCCGTCTGGACCGCGCCCCTCATGGTAAGCGTCAGGGGTTCAGGTGGTGCTTCCTGCCCTGAGGAGCCGGCCACCGCGCCTTGTCGGGTGGCCCCGGCGCTCTGGGAAGTCTGGGCCGTTGTTGTGACCGGTAAGGCCAGCAGTAAAAAGAGGAATCCAAGGACGCCTCTCCCAGCCCCACTTCGAGTGCACCGTTTGATCAGCCCCGTGCACCGTTCGATCAGCCCCGTGCACCGCTTCATCAGCCTTGACACAGGGGATGGCGCGCGCTCGGTCAGGTCGATTGATGTCTCACTTCTCGCCTTCATCGTCATCGTGTTGGCTCGTTTCGATTTCATGTTAGGAGCATCGCTCCCGAAGCCCCGAGTTCAGGCCGTTGAAGGGTCCAGCTTCCTGGCGGCGTAAATCCCCTTTGCCACCTCCTCATATTTCTCCGTCCCCAAGCCTTCCATCATCCGCAGGAAGGACTCTGTCATCAGGAGTCGGAGATCACCCTTATTCTCCACCGGTAGCAATCCTCGGTAGTAGATGGAAATCAACCCGTGGGCATGGGCCCAGAGGGTCATGGAAACCTGGTAGGGATCCCCCTCCCTCAGGTATCCGGCATCCATCATCTCACGAACCCGATCCGTCCAGAACTGGCCGATGGCACAGACCTGGTCTGTCATCGGAGGTTCTTGGGTCTGAGAGCCTAGAAGCTCCGTCGGTAAATAGATGATTTCATACAGGGCCGGCTGTTCCATTGCGAAGTCGAAGTAACTTCGTCCGGCGAGGACAAACCGCTCGACTGGAGTCTGACCTTCGAGGGCCCGGTAGAGGTATTGGGTGAAATGGCGGTAGGCCTCCGCCACCACTTCCTGAATGACCTCTTCCTTGTTCTCATAGTGCCGGTAGAGGGCCGGGGCGGTACAGCCGACACATTTCGCCAGCTTCCGCATTGAAAAGCCCTCGATCCCGTCAGAGAGATAGAGGTCACAGGCACACTTTAGAATCTGATCTCTGTGTATGCTCATAGTGTGAACAACGTAAACAAGGAAATAAAGGTTTCAAGGCCTGGCAGGAGAATCCGTCCCATGACCTGTTTAGACCACCTGGTCTTATGGGTCTTTACTTTCCTTGAAACACAGGCGTTTTCTCTCTAGACCACCTGCCTTCAGGTTTTGGGGCTTCGAATGGAGGATTCTCGGCGACGGCTGGCGGTGAGGCCTATTGGAGTGGCCGGCCGGTCCCTGCTGCATGGGCACGGTAGGTGGCCGGCCGGTCCCTGCTGCATGGGCACGGTAGGTGGCCGGCCGGTCCCTGCTCCGCGGGCGCGGCAGATGGCCGGGCAGCACACCTTCACTAACGGCCACCTCCACCGATCCCGTGTTCATGGCCCCCCAGGGGCTGGCCCCCAAGGGCATCAGGGTCCAGCTTCTTGGCGCACCAGGGCTCGGTCTCCCGGGGAATAGGCGCCGGGTCTCTCGGCATCTCAGGGCCCGGCCTCATGTATGGCCTCGAGGGCCCGGAAGTA
>JBDHMC010000445.1:0-2679 GCA_039656355.1 Gemmatimonadota bacterium
CCGCCGGACGATAGGAGATGACACGTGGACTCTCGCGTGAACTTTCGGGAGATCTCAGTCTTGATCCTCTCTCCAGCCCCAATCTCCAAAACCAGGGCCGAGCCCCGGAAACTCACGCAGGCGTTTTCCATCGCCACCAGGTGCATTTCGATCTGGATCAACTCTTCGTTAAAAAACGCCAGATGCTCGTAGTTGGCTGGGTCGAAATCTCCTCCAAACATCTCATTCACCACGTTCAGGATGTTCTTGTTGAACTCGGCGGTGACCCCAGCCGCGTCGTTGTAGGCGGCGTGGAGGATCTCCACGGGCTTTACCAGGTCCACACCCATTAGGAACCAATCTCCCGGAGCAAGGCGGTCGCGGAGTCTTCTCAGGAACGACACTCCTTCGGCGGGGGAGAAGTTCCCGATGGTGCTTCCCAGGAAGACCGCCAGACAGCCAGGATCCGGCTTCAATGGCTCCAGGGTTTCCGTGTAGTCGCACTCCATACCCGTGATGTGTAAATCTGGAAACTCTGCCGATAAAGAAGACTCGGCCTGCTCCAGGGCGTAGCGGCTGATATCCAAGGGGGCGTAGTGAAGCCCGCGGCCTCGAGCCATCAGCGAACGGATGAGGTGCCGAGTCTTCCGCGCGGTCCCGGCACCCAGCTCCACCAACTCCTTCGCCTGAGAGATCTCGGCGATCTCCTCGGCCCGTTTGTCCAGGAGGGCCTGCTCCGACCGAGTGGGGTAGTACTCAGGAAGATCGCAGATAGCGTCGAACAGGGCGGAACCCCGATCGTCGTAGAAGTATTTGCTGGGAATAGAGAGGGGGCGTCCGAATAACCCCTCCGGCAACTGGATGTCCGCCGTCCCTCGGACCGCCGCGGCTCGATTCGACATGGGCCTCCAAAAAAAAGTGATTGGCAAACGATTCCTGCTTGGACAGGGGACTCTTCGGCAAGGAGTGAAACAACGTGTCCTTACCCAACCTCAAGGACTGGAAAGAAGCATCCGACATCCTGCACCAGGTGGTGAGCCTATTCGGTCCCATCCACAAGGCCCTTCTGCCTCATCGGGACAACTACTTGCATCTGCCCATGGAGGTCAGGCCCAAAGGCCTCGAGTCCCAAACCCTTCCGGGCGGCGGAAAGATCCATCTGAACCTGGAGGCTGGTAGCCTCACTCTCGTGAAGGGTGGTGGTAGCTCTGAAATCTTCGACTTCAGAAACCACACCCAACGCAGCCTATTCGAGGGGCTTTTGGAGGCACTGAGGGATGACGGGCTCGGTGAGGAATTGGGTGTGGGAAAGGGTGGCTCCCTGGCGACGGGTACCGGAGACTCCATGGCGGCCGCACTGGTGGGGAAGTTAGTCAGTGAGGAGAAGGCCGGCCGTTTTCTTACCCTTGCAGGGGTGACGCGGGACGAACCGTTGCAGGTGGGTCTGGAAACCGCCAGCGCCTACGCCGACGTCCAGTATTCCGTCTTCACGGCTCTGGCCCGATTCAGGGCCCGGGTGGGAGGGGCGATGACACCCATCATCGTATGGCCCGAGCATTTTGACCTCTCCACCGTCTGGTTTCCACCCACGAACCCGGGGATGGATGACCACGGGCCTCACATCAGTGTAGGGTTCGCCCCCTTCACCCCCGGGCAGTACGAGGATCCGTATCTCTACGCCTACGCCTATCCGTACCCGGACTCCTTCGACCCACCTGCCCTTTCTTCCTCTGCCATCTGGCACAACGAAGGGTGGCAGGGGGCGGTGGTGGGGTACCATGAGATCGCTCGACAGAAAGACCACGAACTGTTCGTGGAGGATGTGGCCCTGGAGGTGTTCCGGAAGCTGTCAGCCGTTCTGGAGAGGTAGCCGCTCACTCGACTGAGATGGCGTACACCAGGAGTTGGAGATCCCACTTCTGGACCTGCTTCTCACACGTCATGCCGATCTTCTCAGCGACACGGATCGAGGCACTGTTCTCAGGCTCGATCGTGGAGATCAGGCGCTTCATACCGAGGCGCCCGAATCCATAGTCGCGGGTTGCGGCGGCCGCCTCGGTCGCAAAACCATGCCCCCAGTATTCCGGCGTGAATCTATAGCCTATCGCAATCTCTGGAGTCTGGAACCGTATGAGGAACTACGGAGGCATATGATGCATACACGGAACTTGTTCCCCCCAGGCTTCGCCAAAGGGCGCCGTTTTGTGCTCACGACCTGGCTCGTCGCCAGCCTGGCGTCGTGCTCCACCGGGTCCACGGACGTGTCTCCCTACCCCGAGGCCGTCGCCCAGAACATCGATGGTCGGGCTCTGGCGGACGCCACTGCTGTCCTCTCTCAAATTGATGGAATGCGAGGGTTCCTCGTGGCGCGGAACGGTGTCCTGGTTCTGGAGGAGTACTTCAACGCCATTGGTCCTGACAGCGTGATGGACGTGCGCTCGGTCACCAAAAGCTTCACCTCGGCGCTTATGGGCATTGCCATCGAAAGAGGCTTCATCGAGAGTACCGATGACACGCTTGGGGAGTACCTCGTCCCCGGTGTCGCACCCCACCTGGATCCTGAAAAGGCAGCCATATCCATCCATAACTTGCTGACCATGTCTGGCGGTTTCCAGTGGCGCCAGGGACGGCTGGGCAGTGACTTCGCAGATTGGTATTTGTCTGACGACCATGTCCAGTCTGTGCTCGACAAACCGATGG
>JBDHMC010000446.1:0-2677 GCA_039656355.1 Gemmatimonadota bacterium
TCCCAGGAGGCGGACGCCCACCCTTCGCTTCCTCCGAAGCTCCTGAAAGAGGTTTCCGGCCACTGAGAAGATGGTGGAGTCCGATTCCACAGGGTCCGGGAGGGTGTGGCTTGCCTGACGGGTTCTGAAGTCATGATCCCTGATTTTTACGGTGATGGTTCTCCCTTGGAGGCCTTTGCTTCGGAGGGTGCTACCGATGCTCCCCGTCAACCGGAGGAGCTCTCGTTCGAGGATCCGGTCTTCCGTGAGGTCGGAGGCGAACGTCCTCTCGGAGCTGATGGATTTACGTGGCTCCCCAGGGATCACCCTGGATGAGTCCATGCCGCGGGCCCGTTCCCACAGCCATCGAGCCCGTGAAGGGCCCAGCCACTTCCCTAACCAGGCCTCGTCTATGGGGAGAATGTCCTGAACCTCTACGAGCCCTTTCTTTTCCAAGGTCTCAGCTAAGGCTGGCCCGACCCCGGGTATCTGCCGGAGCTTGAAGCCTCTCATGAACTGCTCTTCCCCTCCCGGTGGAACAACGTGAATCCCTGCAGGTTTGGCCCTCCCAGCCGCGAGTTTTGCGATGAGTCTTCGAGTTCCCCCACCCACGGAGACTGAGACCTCCGTTCGTTTTAGGACTTCCTGTCTGATCCGCTGCGCGGTGGACTCCAATGACTCCCGGTGGAAGAGGCGCTCCGTTCCGGAGAGATCCAGATAGAACTCATCGATGGAGGCAGCTTGGACGACCGGGGAGAGTTCGTGAAGGACCTCACCTACTCTTTTGCTTCGCGAAGCGCAGGCGCTCCTCGAAACCGGGACCACCTTGGCTTGAGGACAAAGCTTGAGGGCCTGGGCGGTGGGCATCCCGGACCGGACCCCGTAGTCTCTGACTTCGTAGGAAGCGGAGGTCACGACGCCCCGGCCGGTGGGGGACCCGCCCACGATGAGGAAGTCTTCCTGACCCACCCCGCTCGGATCTTCCAATCGAGCCACCTGGACATAGAACATATCGCAGTCCACCAGGAGAATCCGAGACGGATGGCTGTCCGACTCACCCTCGGATGTGACTTTCTTGGCTGGTGGTTTCTTCATGCAGGCGCTCCTCTATCGACCGAACCTCGGCCCCCCGAGGGAATGGGGAAAGTAGGAGCGAACCTTTTCCCCCTCGGGTGTACAACGACCGGATCTTGATCTCGCCAAAAGAATGTCGGACGACATACCCTTGAAAGGAGACCCGTTTCATGTCCTATCCCTTCCAGCTTCCTGAGCTCGGTTATGCCTACGACGCTTTGGAGCCCCACATAGACGCGCGGACCATGGAAATCCATCATCAGAAGCACCATGGCGCTTATACCGCGAATCTCAATGCGGCCCTGGAGGGACATCCCGGGTTCCACTCCGTCGAGGCAGAGCAGATCCTCCGGGGTTTCAACGGCCTGCCCGGAGGGATCCAAACTGCCGTTCGGAACAACGGGGGCGGGTATCATAACCATGCTCTCTTTTGGGATATCCTCACCCCGGGCGGGAGTAGCGCTCCCACGGGGGATTTGGCAGGGGCCATCGATAAGTACTTCGGGTCCTTCGAGGCATTCAAACAGGAGTTCGGGGCGGCGGCCGCTTCAAGATTCGTGTCGGGCTGGGCTTGGATGGTCATCGATCCTTTTGGAAAGCTGAGGGTCCTCTCGACGGCCAACCAGGACAGCCCCCTCATGAGCGGCCATACGCCGGTGTTGGGTTTGGACGTGTGGGAGCATGCCTACTACCTGAACTACCAGAATCGTAGGCCCGATTATGTCGGAGCTTTTTGGAATGTGGTGAATTGGGACAAGGTCGCCGAGAGGTTCGCTCAACGATAAGGGTGTTGGTCAAAGAGTATCTGACTCGGTTTTTTTTCCGGAAGATATCCTCAGAATGCGTAGGGGGAGGGGGTCTCAAAAAGGGCTTTCTCCCCCCGTCATTTTTCGGCTATTCCCGCGATGTGGGGAGAAACGATGGGAAGGGGAACCGAGAATCGGCGGAAGCTTACCTCTCGGAACCCTGCTTTCAACAAATTCTCCTCCAAGGTCCGGTCCGGCTCGCACCCGTCCCCGACCCTTCGCCAAACAGGTCGGATGAATCCTTGAACTCGACGAAGCCAAGTCCCCTCCTCGGCGGCCACATGCTCTACGAAAATGAACTTTCCTCCGGGCTTCAGGATCCGGAGAAGCTCACCCAGGACTCGATCGATCTTTCCCACAGAACACAGCACGAGGGTTGAAACCACGGCGTCGACGCTCCCGTTGGGAAAGGGAAGGGCCTCTGCCAAGCCTTGGACGATGTCTGCCGAACGGTCATGGGCCCTGGCTTCCTGAAGGAAATGGCTATGCATGAAAGGGTTCGGCTCAACGCCAACAATCCGGAGTTCCCGAGGGAGGTAGCGAAGGTTGGGGCCGGTCCCGGAACCGATTTCAACCAGGGTCCCGGTCAGCCCCTGGAAGAGGTGCCGCTTTCGGTCCTCGACAAGAGCACCGTACTTCCCCCCTTCTCGGGCCATGAACCAAGCGAGGAACCGGTCCTGCAGACCGTAACGGTTGGGCAAAGCAAGGTGCTCCTGCGGAGGAATGTCAGGTTGAGGTCCGAAGTTCGCCGATTGAGAATCTACGGGACACTGGAACCCCTGTGGTAGAATCGGTTTTCATCATGGAAACCCTTGTGT
>JBDHMC010000447.1:0-4505 GCA_039656355.1 Gemmatimonadota bacterium
ATCTTATGGACCCTCGGGTCCAGGGGTGCCACGTCTACCGCTCCGGAGGTTTCCACGAGGACGGTGTAGCCTCGATCCAAAAGCTCCGTTGCTAGACGGAAGGCGTTCGGTTGGATGAGAGGCTCGCCACCGGTGATTTCCACCAACCGGGAAGGGAAGTCCTCCACCTGCTGTAGGATTCCTTGGAGGGGGACTCTCTCCCCACCGTGGAAGGAGTGTTCAGTGTCACACCAGATACAGCGAAGAGGACAGCCTGTGAGGCGAATGAAGGTGCAGGGAAGCCCAGCCCAGGTTGACTCACCCTGGATGGAGTGGAAGATCTCGGTGACGCGGAGGTATTCCTGAACGGTCACTGGTCCTCTTTGACGCCCTTGCTCGGCTTCGGCCAGAGAAACCCCAGTGGGGACTCCTGGATCACGCTGCCGGCGAAGAAAAGCATGTTCGCTGGGCGCTCTGCCAGGCGCCGCATCAGGTAGGGGTACCAAGATTCCCCGAAGGGGACATAGACCCTGACGTTGTATCCCTCCTGTTTTAGCTCTTGTTGAAGGTCCCGACGGACTCCGTGGAGCATCTGAAACTCGAAGCGGTCCGGGCTGATTCCCTCCTGGCGTACGAACTCGATGAGGGTGTTGACGATCTCGTCATCATGAGTGGCCAGTGCTGGGTAGTTTCCATCGGTGAGGAGGGCTTTGGCCACATCCACGTAGTTCTGGTCCACCTTCCTTTTGTCCTGAAAAGCCACCTCAGGGGGCTCGGCGTAGGCGCCCTTGCAGAGACGGACCCTGACTCCCAACTCATTCATACGGCGAGCGTCGGCCATGGTTCGTCGAAGGTAGGACTGGAGGACGGTGCCCATGTTCCGATACCCCTCGGCCCAAAGCTCCTCGAACGGATCCAATGTGGCCTGAGTCCACTCTGACGATTCCATGTCCCAGCGGATGAAGAGGTTGTGACCTTTCGCCCGGTCCATAAGCTTCCGGAGGTTCTCCTTAAAGAACTCCTTCCCGATTTCCAGTCCTACCTGAGTGGGCTTCACGGAGATGTTTCCTTTCAGATCCTGAGCCACGATTCCGTCCAGAATCTGCAGGTATGCGGAAACCGAGTCCATTGCCGTCCGCTCGTCGTGCTCGGCCTCCCCCAGGTAGTTTCCCGTAACGGTCAATTCGAGGGCGTTGGCTTTCTGGGCCGCCCGGAGAAAATCCTCCACACGCTCCCCGGGAACAAATCGAGAGCTCATTCGGCGAAGAGGGGTTTTGGTGACGAGGGCCTTTGCGGATTTGGATTCACTCAAAAAGATCAGAGCTGTTCTCAGCATCATTCAGTCTCGAGTTGCTGGCCAAGGATCGCCTCCCGGAGGAGGTCGTTGACCTCCAGAAGGGTGAGGGCCCCGAGTCCCGCCACGACGTCCTCCCGAGTTCTTCCGTGGAGGAGGATGGGCGTCTCGAGATGCCCTACGATTCCGGCTCCCGTTTCGGCCCAACGGGGGAAGACGAGGTAGCCGGAGAAAGGCGCCTGCAGGTTCGGGGTTTTCTCAACCTCCAAAGAAACCGTGTAGGGATATCCGTCGGTGCCTTCGAAGGCTGGGGGCCGGTTGTGGTGGCCGAGATACCCGCCCAGGGTACCGTCGGCTAGAGAGACGGCGTCATGAGGGCCGCTCTCAGCCGGGTCTGGATTGGGGTTATCTATCATCTGACTCCAAGGGCTCACCAGTTCCCGCTACGAGGAAAACAAGGTAGAAGAGGGTGTCCATGAAGGACAGATGTCCCGAGCTTCGCATCCGTGAGGCCCAGTTTTGGTTGTCCCGCGTCAATCCTTCCGGTACTGTTGCGCCGCTGGGCGGTTGGCCTGCTCACTATGATCGGTCTAGGAGGCAACACCATGAAAGCAGCAGTCTTTTCTGAATTCGGAGGTCCGGAGCAGTCTTTTCTGAATTCGGAGGTCCGGAGGTCGTTCGGTTGGACGATGTCGAGACTCCGGAGCCAGGTCCCGGAGAAGTCCGGGTGGCCGTTCGGGCGGCAGCCATGAACCATCTGGACCTCTGGATACGGCGGGGACTTCCCCTCGAGATCACCATGCCTCACATCGGAGGATCCGATGTGGCCGGTGTCGTTGATGCGGTGGGTCCAGGTGTCACCGGTGTCGAGGCGGGTACTAGGGTGGTGGTAGACCCTTCTCTGGATTACGACTGGTACGATGGAGTACCCTCCGGCCCTGAACTTCCCCAACGGGAATTCCGAATCATCGGAGAACACACTCAGGGGGGATTTGCGGAGTTTTGTGTGGTCCCAGTTGGAAACCTCCTGGAGATACCGGAGCCAGTACCCTTCGAGACGGCTGCCGCTGCCAGTTTGGTGGGCGTGACAGCCTGGCGGGCTCTGATGGTCCGGGGAGGCCTCAGAGCAGGAGAAAGGGTACTCATTACCGGTGGCTCCGGTGGGGTTTCCACAATGGGCATCCAAATGGCCCGCCTGGCTGGGGCCAAGGTCTTTGCTGTGACCCGTGGGGCCGAGAACATGGATCGGGTGCGGGATCTGGGCGCTCACGTCGTTTATGACAGGGAGCATATGGATTGGGGGAAAGAGATCTCCAAGGACACCGAGAAGAAGGGTGTCGACCTTGTTTTGGATTCAGTGGGGGAAGCCATCTGGCCGTCCTGCCTTCGCGCGCTGGGTGTTGGAGGAAGGCTGGTGACTTTTGGGGCCACATCAGGGGCCGCGGGAGACACCGAGATTCGAGTGGTCTTCTGGAAACAGCTTTCGATTCTGGGCTCCACAATGGGTAGCCCGAAGGATTACCGCACCGCCATGAACCTCGTGTTTCAGGGGGACGTGAAACCCGTTATCCATTCGGTTCTTCCTCTGGCCGAGGCGCGGAGGGCCCACGAGATGCTCGAAGCGGGAGAGGTTTTTGGGAAGGTGGTTTTGACGCCGTGAGGGAGACTCGGGAAGGGGGAAGCTGGGAATGGATCTAAAAGAAGCCCAGGCCAGAGTCGACGCCTGGATTTCCCAGTTCGAGGAAGGCTACTGGCCTCCTATGCACAACCTGGCCTGCTTGGTGGAAGAGGTCGGCGAGTTGGCCCGGGAGCTGAATCACCTGTATGGGTCGAAGCCCAAAAGACCCAGTGAGCCGGACCAGGATCTGGCCATCGAGCTGGCCGACGTCCTCTTCGTTCTTCTGGTCATCGCCAACGAGCAAAAGATCGACCTGGATGAAGCTCTGGGAAGAGTTCTCGAGAAGTACCGGGCTCGGGACAGCCATCGGTGGGGCCGGAAAGAAGAGGGTTGAGGAACCGTCTAGCCTTGCACATCCTTATGGCTCACCGTTTTCGTTCCGAAAGCAAATAGAGATGAAAAGGGAAGGGCCCCTACCGGCACTGGGTGGCCTTGTCGACGAACGACCGGTGCGTCGTGCGCTTCACAACCCTGGGTCGCGCGGCCGTGGGCTGGATGGGCCCGGCTGAATAATCTTCCCCTCATGTCGCGGAGCCGAGCAGGTGGCCGATACCGGATCACGAATTCTCAACATCAAAAAGACTGAGCGGCCACTCGCTGTCCTCTCGGTTGTCTACTTCTTCTGTATCCTGTGCGGTTACTTCTTCCTTCGTCCGGTGCGAGAGGCAATGGGCGTCTCCCGGGGAATGGACGAACTCCGTTGGCTTTTCGTAATGACGTCGCTGGTGTCCCTCGTTCTCGTCCTGGCGTTCGGTGGGGTGGTTGCGAGAACCAATCGCCGCCGCTTCATCCCAATTGCCTACCTGTTTGTGATCACGTGCCTGATCGTGTTTTCCGGGATCCTGATTGCCGACGGGGCCACGGGCGGAGGACTAATCGGCACGGATAGCGAGACACTGGCGGCCCGGTATGTGGGCTACGTTTTCTTTGTCTGGCTCAGCAGTATCAATCTTTTCGTGACCAGCTTGTTCTGGGCGTTCATGGTGGACGTTTTCGACATGGGTCAGGGCAAGAGGCTTTTTGCCTTCATCGGCATCGGGGGCACGCTCGGGGCGTTGGTGGGCGGCTGGGCCACCTCTGTGATAAGTGGGATGACCGAGTCGGTCTACCTTCCCGCTGGGCTCATGTTGACGGGGGCCGCCTTTTTCGGGGTGGCCATCTTCGTGATGCTGAAGCTGGACCGCCTCGCCTTTGCCGGAAGGGCTTCGCGGCTAACTGCGGACGAGCCCCGGTTGGAAGCGGAAACGGAAGAGGCGGCAGGTGACGGCCCAACAAACATCGGTGGGACGTTTTATGATGGTGTCAAAGCCGTTGTAGGTTCTCCGTATCTGCTTGGCATCGCTGCCTATATCGTTGCCATGGCGGTCTCAAATACGCTGATCTACTTCACCCAGGCCAACATCATCCGCGACAACACGGACACCTTCAGCCAACGAGTAGCCGGTTTCGCCCAATTCGACGCTCTTGCCCAGGTGGCCACACTCTTCGTCCAGATCTTCGTCACCGCGCATGTGATCAAGCGCATCGGTGTAGGATGGACCCTGGTGATTCTCC
>JBDHMC010000448.1:0-2661 GCA_039656355.1 Gemmatimonadota bacterium
GGAAGTGAAGGGCTCATGATGGGCGGAGACATGCTCTTCCTGGCCGGCATCGCTTCCATCATCATGGCCTTGCAGGCGTTAATGCTGCCCCACACCCCTCCCAACAAGGACGGTGTGAAGCCCTGGGCCTTCCTGGAATCCCTGAAGATGCTGAAGGTGAAGCAATTCGCCATTTTCATTGGTATCACCTTCGTCGTTTCCACGGAGTTGGAATTCTTCTACATCCTCACCGGACCCTTCCTCCAATCCGATTCCATCGGGGTCTCCGCGGAGAGGCTGCCGGCGGTAATGACCATCGCCCAGTTCGCCGAAATTTTCGTCATGGCGTTCATGTTGTCCTGGGCTTTAAAGCGGTATGGGATGAGGAAGACCCTCGCCATCGGAGTCGTGGCGTGGCCCATACGGTACATCATATTCGCCTTCGGGACCCCGGCCTGGCTGGTCATCGCGTCCTTGGCTCTCCACGGATTCTGCTATGTGTTCTTCTTCGTGGCGGCCTTCATTTATGTGGACAAGGTGGCTCCTGCTGACATCCGCGCATCGGCCCAGAGCATGATCGCCATCGTCGCCTTGGGGCTGGGTCGTTTCCTCGGGAGTCTTTTCGCAGGGAAAGTCCAGGAGATCTTCACGACGGATATGGGTGTCACCAATTGGACGAATGTTTTTCTGGTGCCCTGTGCCCTCACCACGATCTGTGCAGTGGCGTTCCTGCTCTTCTTCAGGGATGAGGAGGCGCCTGCAGAGGCCGTGGTGTAGGCGGGTACCGGGAGGGTAACCTAAAGTCGGACTGGACTTTGCGAGGTTGGTGGGGGGATTGGAAAACAGAAACCAAAGGTGGATTAGTGATGGCAGGAAAAAGACTCGGCGTCGGGTTCGTAGGGGGAGGCTTCGTGGGGCAGTTTCACATTCGGTCTTTCGTGGGGGTACGGAACGCGGACGTCCTGGGTGTGGTGGGTGGAGACGATGACTCGGCAGAGGAGGCGGCTGCCCTGGCCCGATCGTTGGGGGTCGGTGATGCGAAGGCCTTCGAGTCCATCACGGAAATGGTGGCGGATCCCGGTATCGATGCCCTCTGGATATGTGCTCCCAACTTCACGCGACTGGAGGTGATGGAGGAAATCGTCCAGGCTCTGGAGACTGGGAAGGGGGAGTTGATTGGTATCGCCTGCGAGAAGCCCCTGGGGCGAACCGCTGCCGAGGCCCGGACGATGCTGGAGCTCGTCCAGCGAGCCGGTGTGCTTGACGGTTATCTGGAGAATCAGCTTTTCTCCCCCTCCGTGGTCCGGGGGAAGGACATTCTCTGGAGCCGGGGTGCGGCGCTGACGGGTGCGCCCTTCCTGGCGAGGGCCGCCGAGGAGCATTCGGGGCCTCACATGCCCTGGTTCTGGGAGGGGGAGCTTCAGGGCGGTGGAGTTCTGAATGACATGATGTGCCACTCGGTTGAGGTGGCGCGTCATCTCCTCACCCCTCCGGGTTATCCGAGGGAAACACTCACTCCCGTGAAGATCACCGCACAGACCGCCTGTCTGAAATGGCAGCAACCCCACTATGCCGAGATTCTCGCCAGGAACAGCGGGGGCTCTCTGGATTATGAGAACCGACCTTCCGAGGACTTCGCGCGGGCACTGGTGGAGTACCAGGATAAGGCGGGGAATGTGAAGATCGTGGAGGCCACGACGTCCTGGTGTTTCGTGGGGGCCGGCCTCCGCCTGAGCATGGAGTTGTTGGGGCCCGAATACTCCATGTCCCTCAGCTCCCTGGACAGCGGCCCGAAGGTGTTTTTTAGTCGGGAGGTCCAAGGAAATGCCGGCGAGGATTTGGTAGAGAAACAGAACGCCGAAGTGGGACTCATGCCGGTGGTGAGCGACGAGGAGAGCGAGTACGGCTACGTGGGCGAGAATCGCCACATGGTCCGGTGCTTTCTGGAAGGAAGACGCCCTGATGAGAACTTCACCGACGGCGTAAATGTGGCCGAGTTGCTCATGACGGCCTACATGAGTGCCGAAGAGGGGCAAACCATCGACTTTCCCCCGCCCAACTTGGAGACCTTCGTTCCGGCCGTGGCCCGGGGCCAGTGGAATCCTAAAAAGAACGCGTGAGGAGAAATCCGACATGAGACCATACAAACTGGTTCTGGCAGTCCTTATCCTGGCGGGTGCATGGGCTTTCCAACGGACAAGTTCGGAGGACTCGCTGGCCCTGGAGGCAAGTGAAGCCGTGAGCTCCGACATGGCGGAGGTGGCGATGGCCCAGATCCCGGAGGGATACGAGCAGCTCCTGAAATCCTCCAACGGCCGCTATAACAAAGGCGGCTGGAACCACTACGGCCCGGGCTACTTCGAGTTGGATCCTTCAACCGGGATTCTGACCTCCCACGGGGGCATGGGTCTCTTCTGGTACAGTGTGAAGGACTACTCTGATTTCGTGTTGGAGCTGGACTTCATGTGCTCGGCTGCGGAGACCAACTCGGGTGTGTTCGTCAGGGTTCCGGTTGTTCCCACCAGCGACGATTACATCTACCACTCCTTCGAGATCCAGATCTATGACGCCGGTGAGGGGATCCACCTGACCGGGGCGGCCTATGACGCCGAAGCTCCCACCCACCTGGCTTCAAATCCACCGGGTGAGTGGAATCACTTCAAGATCACCTTCGTGGGAGGG
>JBDHMC010000449.1:0-2650 GCA_039656355.1 Gemmatimonadota bacterium
TCTTCGCCCCTACAGGAGTCGAATTCCTTTTCGGCTGGCCCAAGTAGGACCCACCGCACAGGCCTCCCTTCGCTCTCATCACCCTCCCAGGTGCTCCTTGAAGAAGGCGATGGTCCGAGGCCAAGCCACCCGGGTCGCCTCCATATTGGCCCCCTCCTGCCCATCCTGTTGCCTCAAAAAGCCGTGCCCAGCACCATCGAAGATGTGCACCTCGTAGCTCTTACCCATCCCTTCCAGCGCTGACTGTGCATCTGGAATGGTGGAATTCACACGGGCATCATTTCCACCGTAAAGGCCCAGGACGGGCACCTCCACCACTCCCAGTGTCTCGGTGGCTGGAGAACTCCCGTAGTACACCACTGCGGCACCGAGGTCAGGCCACTCTGTGGCCATGCGGAAACTGGTGCTCCCTCCCCAACAGTATCCGACCACACCCACTGATGAGGTAGCCGCCGGCAAAGCCGTGGCATAGGCCGTAGCGGCTTTCAGTCGACGGGTCACCTCATCGGGTTCCAGTGTCCGAATCAGAGCAACGGCTCCTTGGCGGTCCACCGACTCACTTCCACCTCCACCTGGACCCTTCCCCGAGAGGAGATCTGGAGCGATTGCGATGAATCCTTCGGCCGCCACCTGATCGGCCACGGACCGGATCCAGTCGGTAAGGGCATAGATTTCATGGATTACCACCACAACAGGGGCTGCATCGGCCCGCTCGGGATAGACGACCCAAGCTCTCACCATGTCCCCGTTCCCCGCGTCGAAGTCCACCCACTCGCCGTGCCTGGGAGAAGCGTCGAGATGGGCCACGGCTCCCGCCTCATCTGGCGGAAACCCCTGGGACTGAGCCATGCCTGGCTGGGTCGCTCCAAGGAGGATCAGCGCTAGGAATAGTGCGGCCCCACGGACGGGACCGTGCAGGATCCGGTTTTTCATGGTTCCTCCGGTGCTGATTAATGCAATCGATGTGTTGGGGGTTGTCGAGAAACAGTTTCGACAAGAACTCATCTCAGGTAAAGGGGGGCAAGTTTGTGAGGGACTTTTATGAGGCACTTTTGTGAGGAACGCTTATACGGAACCCTTATACGGAACGCTTATACTGGCGCCGGGAGCTTCTCTCCGTTCGTTTTGAAGGGTCTTCAACGGCTGGAGTTTTTTCCGCCTCTCAGGATCTCTCCGGAACGCTCTGACCCTTTGGGTGTCTCGGTTAGAGGTATCCACCTTCGAGTTTGAAACTAGAGGTATCAAGCCCATGAACCGATCACTCACAGCAAGGGTGTTCACGGACGTCTCGGGCTGGCTCCAAGGGGCCGTTCTCCTTCTCGGAATTACCTCCGGGCCGCTGACGGCTCAGGCCTCGGCCCGGGATCTCACAGGCCCTCAGGCCCTGGTAGGTGCGAGCCCGGGGGACACCGTGTGGGTCACACCCCGAAGCAGGTTCGACGCCAATTTCATCCAGCGGTTCTTCTTGGGCGATGGATACCGAGACCTCTGGGCCATGCCCGTCCAGGTGGAGATCTTGGACTTGGAAGGGTTTGCCGGAGGCCTCACGCCGACCCAGCGGGGCGGCGGCCTCCAGACGCCGTCCATCCGCCTTCAGAGCGTGGAGGGTCCGGTTTTTACCTTCCGATCCCTGGACAAGGACGCCGCCAGGGCGTTGGACCCCGAGCTAAGGGAGAGCCTGGCCGCAAAGTTCGCACAGGACTTCGTCTCTGCCGTTCTTCCCCAGGGCGCCCTGATTGTGGACCGGCTTCAAGAGGCCGCAGGAGTTCTCCACGCCACACCCCAATTGTTCCTTATGCCCGATGATCCCCGCCTGGCGGAATTCCGGGAGGATTTTGCAGGGGTGCTGGGTTGGATCGAGGTCCGGGCCGACGAAGGCCCGGATGGGGAGCCGGGCTTCGCCGGGTCGGATGACGTCAAGGGGTCCGGGCCCTTCATGGAAGCGCTGGAAGAGAGTCCCCGGAACCGGGTGAACGGCCGTGCCTACCTGAAAGCCCGGCTTCTGGACGGTTTAGTCGGAGACTGGGACCGTCACCCCGATCAGTGGCGTTGGGCCGGGTTTCGGGAAGGTGAAGGAACCCGGTACGAACCCGTCCCCCGGGATCGCGACTGGGCTCTCACGAAACTGGATGGTTTCAAGATGGAGGTGTCCAAGCCTGTCTGGCCTCACTACGTAGGATTCGACCACGAGTACCCCAGCGCTTTCCGCCTCACCTGGAATGGTCGGGTCCTGGACCGGCTGATTCTCCCGGACCTGGTGTGGGAGGACTGGGAAGGGGTGGCAAGGGAGCTCATGGAGAGTTTCCCAGACCCTGTCATCGAGGAGGCTGTGCTCAAACTCCCTCCACCACATTTCGAAGCAGTGGGTCTGGAGATTACTGGGGCCTTGAAGAACCGGCGGGACAAACTCATGGAGTACGCCCGGGAGTACTATCTCCTCCAGGCGGAAGCCGTGGATATCCACGCCACCGACGAGGAGGAGTTGGTGGTGTTCGACCGCCTGCCAAACAACGAGCTGCGAGTGACCGTCTTCCAGGTGGGACCCGAGGGAGAGGGAGAGGAACCCTACTACGAGAGAGTCTTCTCCGGAGAGGAGACTGACGAAGTCCGGGTGTACCTCCACGGTGGCGATGACGAAGCCAGGATTCAG
>JBDHMC010000450.1:0-2650 GCA_039656355.1 Gemmatimonadota bacterium
GAGCGTTCGGCGGAAGATTCTGACCCATCTGAGCATCTCCCCCAAAGCCGAGCTCAACTCGGGTCTTGTGATCACGGCCATCGTCATCGACATCGAGCGGATTGGTGATTACACCAAGAACATTGTTGAGCTCGCCGCCGGACTGCCTGAGGCCTTCGATGGTGGCGAACTGAACGAGGAGTTCCTCGATCTCGAGCGGATCGTCGACAAGATGTTCGAGGATCTGGTTCCGGCCTTGATAGATTCGGATGAGAATCTGGCCCGGGGGATTCTTCGACACCACAAGAGCGTGACCGGTCGGGTGGAGAAAGGCTTACAACTCCTTCGCGCCGATCAGGTTCTAAAGGGCCAATCGGGGAGGGCAGTGACTGCAGCCCTTTACCTCCGTTATCTGAAACGGGTCTCGGCTCACCTGAAGAACGTGGCGACCTCCGTGGTGAACCCCTTCCACCGAATTGGATATAGGGAGAAGAAAAAGGGGGACTCCGGCCTTACGTCGACCGACTCGATGGTAGAGGCGGAGGTTCTGGATGAGTTGGAGGAACTCGAAGGTGACGAGAGCCGGGACTAGACCATTACGCCCCTTCTCATTTTGATGCGCCAGGGTCCGCTGCCGAATAGGCGTGGGTCTGGGCCGAGCCCTTTGGGAAAAGGAACCCTACCGCCACGCCCACCAAGGCCAGACCGGCCATAGCCAGGTAAATCGACCCCAGTCCCCCATCGAGAGCGTGGACCAAATCGCCCAAAGCCTCCTGTGGAACCCCCGCCCGCAACTCCGGATTGAGGGCTACATTCGGATCGATTCCACCCACCAAACTGCTGGCCAGATGCGCGTTGAGCACAGCTCCCAGGGCGGCCACAGCAATGGATCCGCCGATGGTCCTAAAGAACTGGACGGAGCTGGTGGCGACACCGCGTTGATGCCGAGGGACGGCGTTCTGCACCGCCAGGAGGTAGGGGGTGGAAAGGAACCCCAGCCCCAACCCCAAACAGAACATGGCCAGCATTACCGGTCCCCGGCCGGAGGACGGATCCGCGGCGGCGAGGAGAACACACCCCAGGGTCGCCAAAACGGCGCCCAGAAGAATGAAGGGTCGGTACCCTCGTTTTGCGAGGAACCATCCCGCGGTCGTGCTGGCGATGGGCCACCCGATAGACATGGGAGCTAGGGTCATCCCCGCATCGACGGCGGTGCCTCCCAGGACTCCTTGAGTGAACATTGGCACGAACGCGGCGGCGCAGAAGAGCACCGTTCCCATGAGGAACCCACCGGCGCTGGCCACCGCGATGACCCGGTTCTGAAAAAGCTCCAAGGGGAGCATCGGCTCCGGCGCCCGCTTCTCCTGCCAAAGGAACAGGGCCAATCCGGCGCCGGCACAACTCATCATGCTCAGGGTTCGGACGTCGGTCCAACCCCATAGCTCCGTCCCTTCGAGGAGAGCCAGCAGGAGGAGGGCAATTGATGCGGTCAGGCTCAGGGTCCCCAGAAAATCCAGACGACGCTTACTGCGGCGCTCCTCTTCTCTCAGGAACCAATGGAGCATGAGGATGGAGGCGACGCCGAAGGGCAGGTTCAGGTAGAACACCCACCGCCAGGATAGGAGGTCGGTGATGAGGCCTCCAGCCGCTGGGCCCACAAGGGAAGAGATGGCCCAAACTCCCGAGAAAACGCCCTGGATCCGGCCTCTCTCTTCCAGTGAATAGATGTCCCCCACCACGGTGATGGCCACGGGGATGACACCCCCAGCCCCGAGACCCTGGATTGCCCTGAAGAGGATGAGTTGGGGGAAAGTCTGTGCCATTCCGCAGAGAGCCGCTCCGAAAAGGAAGAGGATCACAGCGATGGTGAAGATTCGCAGGCGACCGTATAGGTCCGCCAGCTTCCCATACATGGGGACGGTCGTGGTCGAAGCCAGGAGGTAGGCGCTAAAGACCCAGCTATACCTGGATACCCCTCCCAATTCGGAGACCACGGTGGGCATGGCGGTGCCCACCGCAGTGGCTTCGAGGGCGGCGAGAAACATGGCCAAAGCCAACGCCGCCGTCACGAGTTTCCGGGAGCGTCCGGGCTCCACAGTTTATCCAGCTAAAGGAGTTTGCCAGGAGCTTGGCGGTGGCCTCAACGGCCCGCACGGGAGGAGTGATCTTGAGGGGCGCGGGGAGGAGGGGCAAGGATTTTCTCCGTTTGCCCCTTTGGTTTCCTTGCCGTATCTCTCGTCCTGACCCCCCTTCTTAAAGGTTCAGGAGGTCCAGGTTGAGTGTTTCTCCGGAAGGACAGGAGCGGCAGCGGATGCCCCCGGATGGAGATCCGGGACCGGTGCCCTGGTTCCGATACGCCGTTCCCCTGGCACTGGGGGCAGCACTCTGGTTTGTTCCCGGTCCTGACGGTGTGCAACCGGCGGGAATGCACCTTCTGGCTATTTTCATTGCAACCATCGTGGGGATCATTCTGAAGCCCCTTCCCATGGGGGCTGTGGCGATGGTGGGGATCGCTGCCACGGCACTGACCAACACGCTGACCATCAACCAAGCCCTCTCTGGCTTCGGAAACCGTGTGATTTGGCTCATCGTTCTGGCCTTCTTTATCTCACGCGGTTTCATCAAGACAGGGCTCGGCGCTCGAATCGCCTACCATTTCATGGCGCTCCTG
>JBDHMC010000451.1:0-3018 GCA_039656355.1 Gemmatimonadota bacterium
AGTTTGTATTCCGACGAAGCGCGGACACGATGCTATCCTGCCGCATGCCCCCGGCTCCCTGAAGCCTGGAGCTCAGTCGTTCGTTCCAGGACGTGTGGACGAAAACAAGAGACGGCTCGGTGGTGGGCAGGGAGGGACTCTCGATCCGATCCAGTGTCTCGGCAGTAAAAGAATAGGTTCGCCATCTGGTGGGCACACCCCACCCCACCGCCACCAGGAGGGAGATGCCCACCATCCAGGAGGTGATTTCGCCGATGCGTTTTGCCGGAGACCCCCCACTCTCGGACCATGCCACGATCTCCCCGACACTCAGGACCGCCAACAGAATCCAGGCCGGTCCAGCTTCGAACATCATGCGGACGTCATGGAACCAGTAGTAGGCGTTCGCCAGCAAAGGGAGAAGGGCCCAAGCCATGATGGTGCCGGAACCCCTTGGGAGTCGCGGTCCCAGAAGAAGGTAGGCAACGACCACCACGATCAGGGGCAGGGGCGTCTCAAGAAGCTGGACTCCTACGGCCAGGAGCGCTCTCAATCCCGTACATGTATCCCCAGGGGTCCACGTGGAACCCCAATTCGTGATTGCTCCCGAAGGCGATCAGGTACCCGAACTGGGTAAACCCTCCAAACACTCGCTGGTTGTAGAGGCCCAGGAGGACAGCGAAGGGGAGGCCGCCGACTACCGTTCCGGCGAAGCGCCGAAGCACCCGCCCAAGCCGGCCACCCAAGAGATCCGGGCCCCATACCGTGAGTGGAATGGCTGTCCCCAGGACCAGGCCAATGAGAGGACGGGCACTCACCATTACACCTACGGCACACCCAACCACCAAGGCCCAGAAGGCCGAACCGTCCCGCGCCCGGAGGGAAGCATACAGCACCGCAGCCCCGGCGGCCCCGGCGGTAAGATGGCTAAGAGATCCACCCGCTAAGAAAAGCAGGAACGGGCTTACCGCTGTCAGGACTGCTGCTACACGGGCCACCCCCTGCTGTTTGGTGAGAAGCCGGGGGAAGGAGAGGGCCAACAGCCAAGTCATCAGACCCATCAAGACGGGGCCGGTGAGTCGTGGGATCCCGAGCCGGAAGAAGAGGGCCATGATGCCGAGGTGAGAGGGGGGATACTGTGAGACCCACCCCTCATCCACCATGAGCGTATTGGTTACCAGCCAGGCCTCAGGAAACGTCAGATGAGGCCCGGCAATTCGCCCCGAAGCCATATACCTCGCCTGAATGGCAGAGGCGATCTCGTCCATGTTGGTGTAGAGCCCCTGATAAAGGAACTCCCCCACCCCGTAGGAGAGAACCAACGCCAAGAACCCAACCGAAGCCGCAAAGAGGGAAAGCCCCGGCCTACACAATTGTTCTCCCAGGGCCTTTCCGAAGCGTACCAGACCGTCCGAAAAGAAAAGGGCGAGAAGAACAGCCACCAAGAACACAAAGAGGCTCCCCCACCAGGCAAGCTGAAGGGTCACCTCTGCGATCTCCACGCTGGCCGTGCGGAAGGGCGCATCCCCGCTGGTGTCGAGCGCTCGGTAGATGGGAAAGAGACCGAGGATCAGGAGGGATGCTCCCAGCCCCCGCTCAAGTATCCCTGGCAAGCCCCGCCTCGCCTTCCGGTTCTTCTCGATCAGACCTCCTCCTTCCGAAAGCCAAACCGCCCGGAACCGTGTTTCACGACCCCGGGCGGTTGGATCCCCGACTCCGAGGGGTGCTCCCCCGGGTGGATTTCCTCTACGCCACAGTGTTGATCATGTCGAAGATTGGAAGATACATCGCCACGATCATGCCACCGACAACCACGCCCAGAACCACGATCATGATGGGCTCCATCGCCGAGAGAAGGGCTTCAACTGCCGCGTCCACCTCCTCGTCGTAGAAGTCCGCGATCTTGTTGAGCATCTCATCCAAGCCTCCGGTCTGCTCTCCGACGTTGATCATCTGGACAACCATGGGCGGGAATACGCCGGACTCCTTCAGAGGGCCCGCAATGGTCTCACCCCCGGCGATGGATGTCCGGGAGCTCATTACGGCGTCATGGATCACTCGGTTACCTGCAGTCTTCGCGGTGATCTCGAGTCCTTCCAAGATCGACACCCCGGACGAAACCAGCGTGCCGAGAGTCCGCGTGAACCGCGCCACGGCTGCTTTCCTCTGAAGGTCACCGAAGATCGGGACAGCCAGCAAGAACCGATCGATAGCGAGTCTCCCGCCATCGGTCTGGTAGACCTGGCGAATCCCGAAAATGCTGAACACGACCCCAGCGATCACCGCCCACCAATAGTTCTGAAGGAAGTCGGACATCCCGATGACGATCCTGGTCGGAAGGGGGAGGAGAACACCCGCCGCTGCAAACATGTCCTGGAAGACCGGGATGACGAAGATAAGGAGGATGACCACGGCCATGCCGGCCACAGAGAAGACAACGGCCGGGTAAATCATGGCCCCTTTGATCTTCCGGATCAGCGCATCGTTCTTCTCCAAGAACGTGGCCAGTCGCAGGAGAATGGTGTCCAGAATACCCCCGGCCTCACCAGCGGCTACCATGTTCACAAACAGCTCTGTATAGACCTTCGGATGTTTCCCCATGGCGTCGGCCAGGGTGTGACCCGACTCGACGTCGTAGAGAACGTCCTGGATCACCTTCCGCAGATACTGGTTTTCCGTCTGTTCCGCTAGAATGTCCAGGCTCTGCACAAGAGGTAGGCCCGAGTTAATCATCGTTGCGAACTGACGCGTGAAGATGACGATGTCCCGAGTCCGAATTCCGGTACCGATGGTAAAGGAGAGACCGGCTTCTTTGGCACGGACTGTTTGGGGAATCAGCTTCTGCCTGTGTAGATAGGCTAGAACTTCATCTTTGCTTTTTACGTCCAGCTCACCGGTCTTGATGTCACCACCGGCCGCCGGCCTGGCACTGTAAACAAACTTTGCCATAGGGCTCTAGAACTCCCGTTATTCCACCTGATCCGATTCCCCGACGGCGCGGAGAAGCTCGGTGGGATCGGAGGAGCGTTTCAAGGCTTC
>JBDHMC010000452.1:0-2645 GCA_039656355.1 Gemmatimonadota bacterium
AGTTTCGCATCCTCATGATTCTCGGTGAGGAGGCCTCCCACGGTTATGCCATCGTTCAGGAGATCGAAGCTCGGGAAAAGGACCTCCCCACGATCTACCCAGGGAACCTCTACCGGCGCATTCGAGACCTGCGTTCGAAAGGACTCATCGCCGACACCGATCCCCCTGAGGGAGAGGAGGGAGACCCCCGGCGTCGGTATTTTCAGATCACGGAGATGGGAGGGGAGGTCGCTCAGGCAGAGGCCGAGCGCCTCCGAAACCTGGTCCTGGAGGCCCAGAGCCACGGCCTTCTGTCCGGAGCTTGAGGCCAGCATGCCCACGATCCCTGCCACATCGGTATTCCTGTCACTCTACCGAGGGCTACTTCGACTGCTTCCCCGGAGCTTCCAACAGGACTTCGGAGAGGAGATGGTGGCCTTCCTCCTGATGCGGCTCGAACAGACCCCCGAACCCCTGGTTCGGGCGAAGATTTGGATCTTGGCCATCCTGGACCTTCTGGTCACTGGATGGGCAGATCGATGGACCCGACGACAGCACAAAAGGGCCGGACGGAAAGCGCCTAACCAAGACCACCGATCAGTGGAGGAGCGATTCATGAGATGGGATGAGCTTCGGCAAGACCTCGCATACGCTTTCAGGACTCTTCGTCGCTCGCCGGCCTATACGGCCGTGGTCCTTCTCACTCTTGGTGTAGGGATCGCCCTGAACACTCTGGTATTCAGCGTCATGAATCCGTTCCTTTTCCGCCCCCTCCCGTATGCCGCACCCCAGGAGTTGGTCCACCTAGGCGGGTTGGACCCATTGAATGGGTGGGATGGGGGGCGGTTCTCCTCCCCTCAATTGGCCGACTTCCAAGACCAGTCCCGGGCCTTTCACGGGCTGGCCGGATACTACTATGGCAGCGTGAACGTCACGGGAGACTTGGCGGCTGAGCAAGTCACCGCATCCTGGGTCACCGGCGACCTCTTTCCTCTCTTGGGGGTGACGCCTTTCCATGGGAGAATTCTGGGACCCGAGGACGATGAGCTCGGCGGCCCAGCCGTAGTCCTCCTGGGCAAGGGTTTTTGGATGCGTCGATTCGGAGGGGATCCGGGGATCGTGGGTGAGGACGTTCGGCTTGACGGCATTCTTCACACCGTAGTCGGCATTCTTCCGGCCGAGTTCAACTTCCCCTTCAATGCCGTTGAGATGTGGCTCCCCATGCGGGCCCAGCCGGCTCTGGACGCAAGGGATCACATGGGGACCCTTATTGTCGGACGCCTCGCAGACGGATGGACTCCGGCCACGGCTCTAGAAGAGATCAACAGTGTTCACGGGCACCTCGCCGAACTCCATCCTGATTCCGATGGCAGGTACCAGGCCATCGTTCTCAAACCTCTCAGGGAGGCCCTGAATTTCGCCTCGGACATTCTCGGCCCAGCGTTCCTGATCCTTCTGGTGGGGATGGGGCTTGTCCTTGTCATCGCCTGCGTGAACGTGACCTCGTTGAACTTGGCCCGTCTGGGGTCCCGGACCAGGGAGTTAGGCCTCCGTCAGGCAATGGGAGCCGGCCGGCTGCGCCTCGTTCGCCAATTCCTGGCTGAAGCCATGGTTCTCGCTGTGGGAGGGGGGGTCCTCGGCGCGGGCCTGGCCTACCTGGGTACCGGACTCCTCAGGGGACTGGTCCCACGGGACCTCTATCGGGTCGGGGAGGTGTCTCTGGACGGAAGGGTTTTGGCCTTTACAGGGTTGGTGGCCCTCTCCACTCCCCTATTCTTCGCCTTGGCACCGGCTTGGACCGCCACCCGGCGGGCCATCGCCCAGGTACTCCAGGAAGGATCGAAAGGGAGCGGAACCGGGCGAAAGTCCCTCAAAGGCCGGCGGGTCCTGGTCGTGGTCGAGGTGACCATGGCGGTGGCTTTGGTGTCGGGTACCGGCCTCATGATCCGGAGCCTGGTGAATGCCACGTCCACGGACGTGGGGTTCCACGCGGATCGGATCCTCACGGCAGAACTGGAGTCGGACCGCGGATCTTCAGAAGACGTTCAGACCTTAAATAACCGTTTCCAGGCCTTGGTCCAGGGGATTCAGCGCCTGCCTGGGGTGGAGGGTGTGGGCACTGCATCTCACCTACCACTCAACCACGAGACCTTCAACATTCGGTTTACGACCCCCGACAATCAGGGGACCCCGCTGGAGGATCGGCCCACAGCGTTCAGCAGCCGGGTTGGGCCGGCCTACCTCACCGCGATGGGAATTCCCCTCCTCTCAGGCCGATCGTTCCGGCCGGAAGACGGGGAGCCGGGAGCCAACGGCATCCTGGTGACGAGCGGCCTGGCGGAGCAACTGTGGCCCGGGGGATCGGCTGTTGGGCAGAGCCTGATCTATGGTGATGAGGAAGAGCCCACCCTGGGCACGGTCGTCGGAGTGGTGGGTGAGGTGCGATGGGACGGTCTCACAGGGACACCCCGTGCCCACATCTTCCGTCCCCTGGTGGGGACGGCCTCCCGACGCCGTTTCCTGGTGATCTCTGCGGCGCCGAGCACGACCCCCCAGGCCCTCCTGGAACCCGTTCGGCAAGCCCTCTATGACCTGGAACCGGATCTTCCTGCGGTGCTCCGGCCCATGACGGATATCGTCAGGGAAAGCACCGGCCTCTGGGCCCT
>JBDHMC010000453.1:0-2643 GCA_039656355.1 Gemmatimonadota bacterium
CCGGGAGAGAGAACCGGGGGAGCCTACGCATCAGACCTTTGCACTACAGAACAGCCTGGCCGAACAACCCCTTCGTTTTATCCTCACGGCCGTGGGCACGTCGGCAGACCGTGTTCTCCTGGAGGTGGATGGGGTGGGCAGATTGGAGATACCTGTTTCCTTGCAGGCTGGGGAGGCTCTGGTCTATCAGGGGGCCGACGAGGCAACGGTGTACTCTCCACAGTGGCGGGTCTTGGGCACGATTCCGGTGGACGGGGACGCTTTGATCATAAGCCCGGGGGAGCACAGCCTTATGCTCGACGCCAATCTGGGGGGGGAGAGTGAGGGTCATCTCAAGGTGGAGCTCCGTCTGTGGGGTGGAGCGGAAGCCGTGGCTCGGTGAGAACAGATCAATCGTCTCGGAGTGGACACGTCCAACATGCATAGCACGATGAAACAGACGGCGGTTTGTCTGGTCCTTGTGGCCCAGGTTCTGTTCGCCTGCGCTCCCTCGGACCCTCCGGCTGAGGGCGGGAGTGGGGAGGGTGACCCCTCGGTCCTCCGCGTGCCTCTGCCTTCTCCCTTTCTCTCCGGCTACATCAGGGATTTTCGTGGCGAGGTCCTCACCTACCACTCGCCTGTTCCGACGGTGGGCACATCCCTCCTGGTTCGCTCGGAGGACAGGGCTCGCGCCATCGGGTGGGAAAGCGAGGTCGTGCCACCCGACTTCGGTGGCAGAGAGGCCACCTTTGCGCTGATGCTCGGGATCGACGTTCACCAGGAACCGAGACGATTCGATTTCCTTGTGAATGGGAGGCAGGCTTTCCACTTTCTGAACCCGACCCAGGCCGCCCTGGGAGACACCTTGTTTTGGGAAGGGGAGGGCGGGGTGAGGGGCGAGTTCCACGTGACCCTCATCGACCGGTACGGAGACGCCATGGGCTTTCTATTCCTGACCCTCCCGGCGGATCGGTTGGAGCCAGGGCAACCAGTTCGGTTCGAGGTTTTCGGAGAGACCGCGGGTGTCCGGACCTGGTTCATGGTTTTCCGTGACCCGGTAGAGCCCCAGCTTACGCTACAGAACGCACCCGCCGTTCTCCGGACCCCGGATGGGGAGGTCCAGGCCCTTCGGCTGGACCTGTTGACTCTTCGAAGCGGTCAGGGGTTTCATCTGGATAGTCCTGTCGGGCAGGCTGACACGACGGTCTCCTTGGGGCATATGAGACTCACCCTTCCGGTGCCTGCGGTGACGTCACCTGAAGAGGTGGCCCTCAACATCAGGGTGGGTGGGCACGAAGAGACGGTGGCCTACACCGTCAGACCACCCAGGCGAGTGGAAGTTTATCTCCTTCATCATACTCACCTGGATATCGGGTACACTCACCACCAGGACGAGGTGGAGCAGATTCAATGGGCTTCCCTGGAAGAGGCTCTCGATCTTGGCAAGGCATCGGAAAACTTCCCGGAAGGGTCCCGTTTCGTCTGGAATCCGGAGGGCATCTGGCCGGTGGACACGTACGTTCGTGCTCATCCGGGAGAGAAGACCGACCGACTCCTCGAAGGGATAAGACGGGGGTGGATCGAACTGGACGGGATGTATGCTGGTTTGCTGACGGGGCTGGCCAACGAAGAGGCCCTCCTCCATGCCTTCGACGCCGGCAGGGAGCTCAGCGAGAGGAGCGGAGTCCCCATCGAATCGGAAATGGTCAGTGATATTCCTGGCTTCAGTTGGGGACTGGTGGAGGCCATGGCCCGGAACGGGATCCGGTACCTCTCCATTGGCCCCAACTTCGGCCACCGCATCGGGCACCTCACGGAGGAGTTGGGTGATCGCCCCTTTTATTGGGAGGGCTCCTCCGGTGAGAATCGGGTCCTTACCTGGGTCTCTGGTGGGGGATATTCATGGTTTCACACCGGCTTGGGCTATGACAGTATCACGGCCCTGTTGGACGAGGAGAGGGTTTTCCAGTACGTGGACCAGCTGGTAGCCACTGGTTACCCGTACGATCTCACCTATCTCCGTTATAACATCGGATCGGACAATGGACCCCCGGATCCCGGGTTGGCGGAGGCGGTCCGGGATTGGAACGAACGATACGCCTCTCCGACACTACACATCTCGGGTACTACAGAGGTCTTCAGGGAGTTCGAGAGACGGTATGGAGACCAGCTTCCCACCTATCGGGGAGACATGACCGGGCATTGGGAAGACGGCGCAGCCTCCTCTGCTCGGGAAACGGCTTTGGTCCGGCAGGTGGCCGAGGCTCTGCCCCAAACGGAGAACCTCGCCGAAATCCGGGGCGTCACCCTGGATCCGGACCTCCTGGCGACTGCCTGGCGTAACGTCCTCCTCTTCTATGAGCACACTTGGGGATCCTGGAATTCCATCAGCGAACCCTATTCAGAGCTGACCACAACTTCGTGGGATCGGAAGAGAGAGTTCGCCGAGACTGCTGCTGATGCGGCCGCCAGCCTCAGGGAACAGGCGTTGGAGGGTGGGATCAGGACCGGACCTTCAGCGGTGGTCGAGGTCTACAACACCCTTCCTTGGGCGAGAACGGACCTGGTGGTCCTATCCCGGGACGTGTCCCGTAAGGGGGATCGGGTAGTGGAGGTGGACGGGGAGGTGGTTCCTTCCCAGCGGCTCACCACCGGGGAGTTGGC
>JBDHMC010000454.1:0-2642 GCA_039656355.1 Gemmatimonadota bacterium
GCGATCCCTACATCCGCCAGGGCCAAGGCCGGGGCATCGTTGATCCCGTCACCCACCATGGCAACCCTCCGGCCCTGGGCTTGGAGCTCCTTGATTCGTTCTGCCTTCTCACCGGGAAGAACCTGTGCCAGGATTTCCTCCACTCCCACCTCCGCCCCGATGGCTCGGGCGGCAGCTTCATGATCACCCGTAAGCATGACAACGGTCAGCCCCATTTCCTTGAGCCTCGCCACGGCTTCAGCGGAGTCCCTTTTCACCGGGTCGGACACAGCCAAGGCCCCCAGATAGCTACCATTCCTGGCCACCAGCACCGGGGTTCGGCCTGCCCCTGTGATCCCCTCAACCACCTCCCTCCACAGCTCGGAGGAACCCACTGAATCTTCGAAGAAAGCAGGGCTCCCGACCGTGACGGGTACACCCTGGACCATGGCTGTTACTCCCCGACCAGGCGTGGCCTCAAAGCTCTCGGCTCGATCCCACGTCAATCCTCGGGACCGGGCAGCTGAAACCACGGCGGTGGCCAACGGGTGCTCAGATCCCTCTTCGGCCCCTCCTGCAACAGAAAGAAGCTCGTCCTCCGAGATCCCCGGTTTCGGGATAATATCCACCAGTGTCGGCTTTCCCTGGGTGATGGTGCCGGTCTTGTCCAGGACCACCGTATCCACCCGCCTGGCGGCCTCGAGAGCCTCACCGTTCCGCACCAGAATCCCGAGTTCAGCGGCCTTGCCCACCGAAACCATGATGCTGATCGGGGTTGCCAGACCGAGAGCGCAGGGACAGGCAATGACCAGGACGGCGACGGCGACTACGGCGGCGAAGCTGAGCCGGGGCTCGGGACCAAGGCTGAACCAAACTGCGAAGGTAAGAACCGCCACAATCATCACCATTGGAACGAAGTAGCTTGCTACAACGTCAACGGTTCGCTGGATGGAGGGCTTGGATCCCTGAGCGGCTCGAACCATCTCCACGATATGAGCCAGGACCGTGTCCTTGCCCACCCGGTCCGCCCGGAACCGAAAGCTACCGGCACTGTTGAGAGTCCCCCCGACCACCGAGTCCCCTAGTCCCTTCTCTACCGGAAGGCTCTCACCCGTCACCATGGACTCGTCGACAGTGCTTTGGCCCTCGGACACTTCCCCATCCACGGGGATCCTCTCCCCGGGCCGGACAACTACCAACTCCCCTACCTGGACCTCTTGAGCCAGAATCTCCACTTCCTCTCCACCCCGGAGAACCCTGGCCGTTCGGGGCCGGAGATCCATGAGGCGGCGGAGAGCCTGGGAGGTCTTGCCCTTGGCTCGAGCTTCCAGGGCCTGACCCAACATGACCAACGTGATGACGACTGCCGTCGCCTCATAGAACGGATGGGCCGTTCCCTCTGGGAAGAGACCTGGGAGGAGCAGGGCAAAGGTCGAGTAGATCCACGCCGATCCGGTGCCCAGTGCAACCAGGGTATCCATGGTTGCTTCTCTGTGCTTGAAAGCCGACCAGGCTCCGGTGAAGAAACGGCGCCCCACATAAGCCATGATGGGGAGTGTCAGGAAAGCGCTCACCGACCAGAGTATCCTCATGGTCCCGTGGTCGAGCCCTCGGAACCCGGGTATCAGATGAGCGTGCCCGATGACTGCAACCGGAGCCCCCAACAGGACCCCCACCCAAAACCTCCTTAGCAGGTTCTGGTATTCGGCCTCTCGGTCCTTCTCACGCCGGAGGAGAGCCTCCTCAAATCCCTCGCCGGACTCTTCCTTGATGTGGAATCCGGCCCTCTCCACCGCCTCCTCGAGGGACGTGAGATCCATCACCCCCGGAACGAACCGGAGTTGGGCTGACTCCGTGGCCAAGCTCACGTCGGCCCCAAGTACCCCGACGCTCTTCCCCATGACTCGTTCCACTCGGGAAACACATGCCGCACAGTGCATCCCCTGAACGGCCACCTCGGCGACCCCCACCGGCACCCGGTAACCAGCGTCCTCCACCGCGGCCAGCAGTTCCTCCAGGTCACAGGATTCGTGATCGAAGGACACCCTGGCTTCGCCCGTGGCGAGGTTCACCGATGCCTCCACCACCCCCTGAACGCCCAGGAGGGCTCCTTCAACCCGGGAAACACACCCGGCACAGTGGATTCCGTCCACAGGGAGAGCTACGGTGAGCAAGCCCTCCTCCCGGTGGGCCGGTTGATTCTTCTGGGAAGGTTCGGACATGATCTCCTTGGGTCGGTACTTCAGGTCGTCCTAAGAAACCGACGAGGAGCCACAAGGTTCCAAAAGGGCCCCCTGTTGCCCCTCACTCGGATCATTAGCTTATTCGCTCAACGATGTGGTTGGCGATGTGGTTCCAGCACTCAGAGGAAGAAAAAGGAGTTTACAGGTGAACATTTCGCAAATCGGTTACGGATTCAAAAGGACCCTGGCCATGTCCGTTGAGGATGCAGACCTGCGACTCCGGGATGAGTTGAAGAAGGAAGGGTTCGGGATTCTCACGGAAATCGATGTAAAGGCAACGCTGAAGGAAAAACTGGACGTAGATTTCCGACCCTATAAGATCCTGGGTGCCTGCAACCCGCCCCTTGCCCATCAGGCGTTGAACTCTGAGACGGACATTGGTCTTCTTCTGCCCTGCAACGTCATCGTGTATGAGGGAGA
>JBDHMC010000455.1:0-4596 GCA_039656355.1 Gemmatimonadota bacterium
CGATCCCAACGTGGTGTTGATCGGGAACCAGGACGGAGTGGTCCTAGTCCCGGCCCAAGATGGGAAACCGATTACGAAGGAGGTATACGCAGGGCTTCCGGAAGCAGCCCGGAAATCCATAGATGAGAGAATCCGCTACGCCAGCAAGGACCTCTTCCTTGCTCAGCGCCGAATGCATGAGCTCCAAAGGGAGGCCTCGGGCCTGGCCGATGATCTCCACAGGCAGGTAACTCGGAGCGTCGTGGACCATCGGTTCTCCATCCTGAAAGACTTCTACCAGGAGAGTCCAGGCGTTCTTCTTCATCTGGATGAAATGGCTGCCGACATCGTCGAAAACTGGGAACAGTTCACTCCGAACGAGAGTCAGGAAGCCGAGACTCCCGCCAACATAATGGGCGGGCCACCTCCGGAAGACTTCTTCCTTCGATATCGTGTGAACCCGATCGTAACTCGTGAGCGTCACTCCGGCGCACCGGTGGTTATCGAGTCGAACCCGACCCTCTGGACCCTCCTGGGCCGGGTGGAGGCTCAGGCCCGCTTCGGGGTGATGGTCACGGACTTCACACGGATCGCTCCAGGAGCCCTGCACAGGGCCAATGGCGGTTACCTGATTCTCCATGCGGAGGAGCTGCTGTCCCGGCCCCCCGTTTGGAGCGCCCTGAAACGAACCCTGAGAACCCGGGAGCTCCGGCTTGGGGATCCGGGGGACATGGGTATGATGGTCTCCGAGACTCTCGACCCTGAGCCCATCCCTCTGAATGTGAAGGTCATCCTCATTGGTGAACCCAGCACGTACTACCAATTGCAGCAAGTGGACCCAGAGTTCGAGGAGCTCTTCAAGGTCAAGGTGGATTTCACCCCCCACATGGAGAGAACGCCAGACGCAGAAAAGGGCTACGCCTCCTTTGTGGCCGCTCGCTGCGAGCGGGAGAACCTCCAACCCTTCGACGCGACAGCCGTGGCCGCCGTGGTGGAAGAAGGATCTCGCCTGGCTAGCAATCAATGGAAACTCTCCACTCGCTTTCGTGCCATCAGGGACTTGGTCAGGGAGGCCGCTCATGTTGCATCGGAAAGGAAAGTCGAAGTGGTCTCTCGGGCCCACGTTGAAGGGGCTCTGGACGATCGACACCGGCGGAACAACAGGCCACACCGAGAGCTCCTGGACCTGATCAAGAGGGGGGTCCTTTCCTTCGAACCTCAGGGGGAGAAGGTCGGGCAAATCCATGGGATCGGGCTGATCCAAGTCAGTGACCAGGCCTTTGGGCGCCCCATCAGGATCATGTGCAGCGCTTACCTCGGCACCGAGGGCGTGATCAATATCGAGCGGGAAGCCCTCCTCAGCGGCCGGATCCACAACAAAGGGTTTCTGATCCTCTCGGGGTACCTCGGCCGCACTTTCGCCCGATCGAAACCCCTCCTCCTCTCGGCCAGCCTCTCTTTCGACCAACTCTACGAGGAGATCGAAGGAGACAGCGCTTCGGCCGCCGAGCTATACGCCCTCTTATCGGCGATCTCGGGAGTCCCCATCCGACAGGACATCTGCATCACCGGTGCCATCAATCAAGACGGCACGATCCTCCCCGTGGGAGGGGTGACGGAGAAGATAGAGGGTGTCTTCGCGGCTTTCGAGCAGACCGGCCTTACCGGGGAGCAATGCGTGATCGTCCCCCGCCGGAACGTGGAAAACCTCGTTTTACGGCGCCCAATCCGAGAGGCTGTGGCTGATGGTCGCTTCCACATTCGCGCTATCAATCGTATCGAGGAGGGTTGGCCGATCCTCACTGGACTGGAAGCGGGGGAGATGGGGGAGGATGAGACCTTCCCAGAAGGGTCTGTACACCGGTTGGTGGCGGAGCAGTTGGATGAGTTCGTCAGGGAGTGGGCCACTATGGGAGACAAGGGAAAGAAGGAAGGGGAAGGGGAAGGGGAAGGGGAGTAGGAATGGGATCCCCCTTTTTCCCGTTTCCTCGAGATAGGCGCCGCCTCGCTCCGTTGCTCCTCGTGACGGTCCCCCTCCTATTGGCCGGGTGCCAGATGATCGGCGGATCCGGCTCAGGCCCCTATGGCCCCGAGGCCACAGGAGCTGGATCCAACCAAGGAGTGGTGTATCAGGGCTTCCTGGAGATGGACGGGGGGAAAGTCCCGGCGGCACTGGAGATCATCCGAGAGGGAAGGCGGGGCGTCCGGGGGGCCCTTCAGGCATCTTCCGGCCTCATGGCCGAAGGGGAAGGTCGACTCCGCGGCGAGACCCTCAGTTTGGCGCTCATCTACGGCGGGGACTGCCCCGGTCGAATGTCTCTGGAAGGGGAGTGGGACCAGGGCTCACGGAGCTACGAGGGGGTGGTGGAGGCCTCCGACTGCACCGGAAAGAGTCAGGGAGCCTTCCGATTCTCAGCCACTTGAGCCTCTTGGAGGACTTGGATTAGCTTATCACCTCAAGAGCGCCCGTAGCTCAGCTGGATAGAGCATCGGCCTTCTAAGCCGAGGGTCGCAGGTTCGAGTCCTGCCGGGCGCGTAGCAGGAAAGCCCGATCATTCCTACACCTGGGAGTGGTTGGGCTTCTTGTGTGTTGAAGCCCAGATCCTGTACGAACCGGATTCTGGAGGGATGCAGTATTTGCGCGGGGGTTGGCGCCCCCAGACGTGGAATATCGCCATGACGACCTTCGAATATGTAGCGGTCCTGGTGTCCATCGTCGTTGGCCTGGGCATAGCTCACCTTCTCCACGGTGTGGGCCGCCTGATCAGCCAGCCAGGGAGGTGGAAGATCTACTGGGTCCATCTCGTCTGGGCCCTCTGCACCTTCCTCTTCTTGGTCCATTTCTGGTGGTGGGAGTTCCAGATGAGCACCGTGGAGGTGTGGACTCCCCAACTCTATTTGTTCCTCATCCTCTACGCGGTTCTGCTTTTTCTCCTCTGCGTCATCCTCTTCCCGGATGACTTCCCCGACGGGCGGAGCTACCGCGAGTATTTCTACGGGCGCCGAAGGTGGTTCTTCGGTCTGTGGATCGCCGTTCTCGGCGTGGACTCCATCGACACGATGCTCAAGGGGGGCGAGTACGTGGCAAGCCTTCCTATCAGTTATTGGCAATACCAGGTAGTTGGCGCCGCGCGTCCGCCAATCTCGTGAAGCCCATGAATGTGGCGTCCAAGCTCTCGATCTGCGAGGTCTGTTGGGAGTCGCCCTTGCCATGACCGGTGACCGGACTCAGGCCGAGGTTCAGGGGACCTGGCTCAAGGAGCTAGATCGCCCGTACCTATTTGGATTAGACACATACTGGCGGGCTGCGATCCTCGCCCACATGGATCGAAGGGACGAAGCTACGCGGCTTTTACGGCAGGCGCTTCGAGAAGGCGTGGCTTACTCTGTTTTGGTTTCCGTTTCCCACCTCATGCCCCTTTGGGGCTACGAGCCATTCGAGCAACTCATGGCGCCCAAAGGCTAACCCCTGCAGTCAATCTAAGGCCTTGAAATACCGGCATTTTGAGCGATAGTAGTTGAGCGCTCCATGCCCTCAAAGCCAACAGTCACAGGTTCAAGTCCGGCCGGGCGCGTTCACCTGACGAGAGGCCCTGTGCCAAGTTACGCGGCAGGGCTTCTCCTTTGATCCAACGAGACAGAGACGGCCCAGCCCTGGTGGCTTAATTGAAGAGACCTCCAATCGCAATCCCTCCTCGGCCCTGCGTGGGCTGCCGATTCTATGACCAACCCGAGTGGAATTGTCGCGCATTCCCATTCGGAATTCCTGATGAGATCAAACGGGGACAGCACGATCATCGAGATCCTTATCCTGGGGATGGCGGCCTCCAGTTCGAGCCCATCGTTCCTGCTCAGGAGATTCCCGATTCGCCCATTGGGCCAGACCCCTCCATTTTCGAAGTGAAGGCGTGGCTCCAGGAGCTCAATCAACTCAATGACAAGCCGGAGGGCTCACCCGAGGTCAGGGCCAGAGTCCTCGAGCACATCGCCACTGCCCGCGTTTGGTTGGATTGGATGGAGAAGTGAGCCCAAACCCTAGGGTCTCGGCCCGGTTTACCTCCGATGGCTCTCCATATATTATTTAGATCTACCGTTCGAAATTGGTAGCCATGGTGGGCGTAGCTCAGTCGGTTAGAGCGCCAGGTTGTGGCCCTGGAGGTCGCCGGTTCGATCCCGGTCGCTCACCCTCGGATCTTCGACCCAACCTCGCGTGGGGAAAAGAGGTCTCGGTCAGTTGACAGTCTGGTAATGGTTGTTTATTATTTAGGCCTCGCAGCGAGCCGGTAGGTCGCGGTCGCTGCGTTTTGCGCGAAGAGGGAGAAACTCCCTTGAGCGCAGGAACAAAAGCTGATTGAAAACTGAGGTTATGAGAAAGTAGGCGGGCCCGTAGCAACAGGCACTACTTCCTGTTGCATCCCTGCCAGTGCGGCAGGGCGGGTTTTTAACGTAGATTCCGAACGATCGATGGAATCATCGGCGTTCATAATAGAGCTATTTCAAGCTATCTCAACGGAGAGTTTGATCCTGGCTCAGGACGAACGCTGGCGGCGTGCTTAACACATGCAAGTCGAACGAGGACTAGAGTGCTTGCACTCTATAGCCGAGTGGCGAACGGGT
>JBDHMC010000456.1:0-2627 GCA_039656355.1 Gemmatimonadota bacterium
CTGTGGAAAGGGTTCAGGTCTACGACAAGCAATCCGACATGGCCGAGTTCACCGGCATCCCGGACGGCCAGGAAGAGAGGACCATCAACCTGGAACTCACCGAGGAGGCCCAGGCTGGTTATTTCGGAAGACTCGCCACTGGGCTCGGTGCGGATGGTGGCGCATACGGGGTACACGATTCACCGGGTGATGACGAGGTTCGTCACAACGAAACCCTCAGCCTCAACCGGTTTTCCCCAACCACCCAGCTCGCGGTGGTCGGGAACCTCAACAACACGAACCAGGCCGGGTTCTCCGGGGCGGACCTGGGTTCCTTCTCGGGTGGTGGCCATGGCCGGGGTGGAGGCGGAGGAAACATGGTGGGAGGGAATCGGGAAGGCTTCACCGAGTCTCTCGCCCTGGGCCTCAACGCGAGCCACGAATTCGGGAGCGACAGGTGGATGCGGACGAGCTACTTCTTCAGCGATCTAGACAACCTGAAGAATACCACCACTCAACAGCAGCAGCTCCTGGGTTCCGAAGTGTCCTCCCTTTCGGACCAGTCCGACAATCAGACGACCGACAACCTGACTCATAAGTTCGACTTGAACGCCCAGTACGCCTTCTCCGAGGGCCACGATCTGAGGTTGAGGGGGGGCTTCAACGCCAACTCCTCCAACATCCTGAACGTCACTTCTCAGGAAATCCATACGGTGGCGGGGGATATTCTCAACACTGCTGAAACCACCAATTCCACGGATGGCGACAATCTGAGCGGGAACGCCAGGCTCACCTGGCGAAAGAAACTCAGCGAGAGCGGCCGCTCCATCGTAGCCGAGGCATGGGGCAACCTCAGCCGGCCCGACGTGATGAGCATGCTCAACTCGACGACCGGCACTGTCGGCCACGGCGATGCACTCACCTACGAGGAGATTATCCAGGAGCAGGAGCGAACCGGCCATACCTTCAGCCAATCCCAGCGCCTTTCGCTGACACAGCCCCTCGGGACCGGGTACGTCCTGGAACTCTTCGGCCAGCGCAGAGCCGTGGACGAGGACCAGAAGAAGGAAGTCAACGACCTTCTCTCCGGCACGCCGGTCTTCAATGACCGATTGAGCTCCGAGATCGAGAGGACCTACTCCTATCTGATGGGCGGGATGCGGTTCAACCGCAACACCTCCGACTCCTGGTTTGTCCTGTCCCTTCAGCTTCAGAAATCGAACCTCGATGGCACCATCATCGACCGCGATGAAAAGATCGAGAACGGGTACACCCACGTTCTGCCCTCACTGAACTACCGGTATCAGTTCAAACCCGGCAACAACCTGAACTTCAATTACAGGGCCTCGACGCGAGAGCCCTCCATGACGGAGCTTCAGCCCTTCACCGACAACAGCAATCCGCTCAGTACCTATGTGGGGAATCCGGACCTGACGCCGGAGTATACGCACGCCTTGAGGGGTGAGTACCGGTACTTCGACATGTTCAGCTTCGTGAACCTCTTTACCCACTTCAGCGTTTCGTATACGACGGACGACATCGTCCAATCGCGTACCGTGGATGAGAACGGCTTCCAAGAACGCACTTCCATCAACTCCGGAGACGGGTGGAGCGCCAGGACGGGTGTGAACTTCGGCAGGCCCATCCGATCAATCGGAACACGGGCCGAAATCGACTATACCATCCAGTATGCCAAGGAGGCCGAGCTACTCAACCAGGCCGAGAATGAGAGCCGCATTCTGCGCCAAACGGTGAACCTCAGCCTGGAGAACAGGGACAAGGAGATCTTCGACATCGAGGTCGGCGGGCGGATCACCTTCAACAACGTCGACTATTCGCTGAACGAGGAGCTGAACCAGAGCTACGCTAACAGCTCCATCTTCGCGAGGGGTCAGTACTACCTCGGAGATTCCTGGACCTTCAACTCAAACTTCACCTATCAGATGTACGACGAGGACGTCTTCGGTCCGGGTCAGAACGTGGCACTCCTGCAGGCATCCATTTCGAGACTCCTCCTGAACGAGCGGGCTGAACTCGAACTCATCGGCTACGACCTGCTCAACCAGAACCAGGTGGTGAACTTCAACAGTTCCTCGAACTCGATCCGGGAGACCAGGGTCGAATCCCTGGGCCACTACCTGATCCTGAAGTTCAACTACAAGCGGGGGCGGTCTGGGGGTGGTGGGGAACGGCGGGGGGATCGGGGGTTCGGTAGGCGATAGGGGGGCTCCGGGGGATTCTCTTCCTCCGGTTTCCTGCGGAAGATGGGCTGCGCTTGGGCTGATTTGCCAGCCTTCTTGCGAGGTCTGCTCCACATCACCCCCATACTCTTCCAGCAGGCCCTGAAATCGGGGATGGTCGTGGAGGGGGTCATACACGGAGTCGAGATCCGGCCCCCTAAAACACCCTGTCCCGCTCCCGGTCCATGAGTGCCTTGAATCGGGGATCGTCCTGGATGGGCCGGAGGAGGTAGTGATCCTCAAGCATGGTCGGTGGGTGCCTCGACGGTGCGCTGAGAAGGTCTTCCAGCACCTCTAGGGCCTCCTCCACCTCCCCGAGGCGGGCATGTACGGTGGCGAGATAGAAGAGGTGGTGAGGCCCGTCTAAGGCATCCTGCTCTCGTGGCATGATCTCTACGCCCCTCCGTC
>JBDHMC010000457.1:0-2624 GCA_039656355.1 Gemmatimonadota bacterium
TCACTTCAGCATACCATTGAGACCCTTCACGCCGAGGGTATCGTCCGACTCTCCTCCCATATCAAGATCGGGACCCGAACCGACAAGGTCCCCAGCATGGCGGGCAAGATCTTCAAGTAACCCTAGGGCGGGGCAGAAAAAAAGGGAGGGGGCTTCTGACCCCCGCCCTTTCCTTCGGGAAAAGGCGATCACCGGCCGCCGACCTCCGGGAAGAGGGACACCTGGACATAGTTGTCCAGTCGGAGCCAGAGTCGTGCATCCCGTTGCACCGTCTCGGTGGTCACCCGCTCCATTGGTCCTGTGTCGATCAGGAGGCGGGGGTCATTGCCGTACTGGTAGCTAAACAGGAGCTGGGTGACCCACCAGCCGTTTTCTCGAAGGTTCGTCTCCTTGGTCCTTCGCTCTTGTTCCGTGGCCGCTTGTAAGTCCGCCTGGGAAGGCCCGTCACTCTGGAAGGTTCGGATTTCACCGAGGATCGCCTCCACCAGCTCCTCAACCCGCTCCGGGTCAGATCCGAAGGAGATCCCGATGGAGTAGTTTGGCTCGGGAAAAGGCTGGTATGTACGGGAGACGCTCACCCCATAGGTGCCGCTCAATTCTTCCCGAATCAACCTTTGCAGACGGGATTCAAGGACCGAAGTCATGATTCTGATTCCCAACCGGTTGTCCTGCGAGAAGTCGAAAGGCCCGGTGAAGATGATCCGGGTTTGGCTCTGAGGCTCAACTCCTTTCTGAACCTCCTTCAGAATCACACCCGTGGGAGGATCTATGTCCAGATCCCTCCACCTTTCTTCCCGATCCAGGTCGGGAAGGCCGCCAAGGTAGGTTTCAACCATGGGGCGAATGGCTTCCGGTTCGAAGGCTCCAACAAAAACAAACGTAAAATCGCTGGCATCGGCGAACCGGTCCTCATAGAAAGCGAAAGCCTCGTCCAAATCGATCTCCTGGAAGGCCTCCAGATCCATGGGTCTGACGCGGGGGTGCCCCTGCCCCATGGTGAGAAGAAGTGTGTCCTGGAAGGCCGCTGCGGGATCGGCGTTTCGATTGGCCAGAACCGCCTCCACCTGCCGGCTCAAGGCCTGGAAGGCGATCTCGTCCTTCCTGGGAGTAGTGAAGTAGAGGTGGATAAGCTGAAAGAGGGTTTCGAGGTCTTTGGAGGAGGCCCGGCCGGACATCCCCTCTGTGAGTTCCCCAATGGACGGGGATACCATGGCCGCCTTGCCGGCGAGTCTCTTTTGAAGATCGACCATGCTGAAGGATCCGACTCCACCCAGTGCGACCATCTGGTCGGCATTGGAGGCCGACATATGCTCCTCCAGCGTGGATAGCGAGTACCCACCGGGGCTGAAAGCCTGAACCAGAACCTCGTCGTCTTTGAAAACAGTGGGTTTTAGGATCACTCGGACCCCATTGGCCAGGGTCCACTCGGTGACCTCCAATTCCGGGACGGATGATTCATCCACGACGGGGGAGGGGGTGGGAATCGTGGCCAACAGCGGATCCTCGGTTGCCGTGTCCTCGTAGGGCGCGATGTCCGCTGCCACGGTCTCCTGAAAGAGGGAGGACAGCTCGGCTTCGCCCGGGAGGGGGAAATCTTCCTTGTCTGGGGCGTTCACCATCACCACCCTGCTGTGATCCACCAGCCACGCCTGCGCCACGCCGGTCACTTCCTCCACCGTGATGGTCGGGAGGAGGGTCTCGGCAGCCCGATATTCGAACTCGATCCCGGGAATGGGTTCGCTTTGGAGAAAATGGTTGACGTATTCGCCGGCGAATCGGGCTGAAGTTTGATTCTCACGCTCGGCGAAAGTTTGTTCCAGCCTCCTCAGAAGGTTCGCCTTTTCCCGCTCCATCTCCGAAAAGGTGAAGCCATGCCGTGAGATTCGCTCCGCTTCGGTGAGGAGTGCCTCCATACCCCGAGGGATGCCCCCATCCGGGACCATGGCTGAAAGCTGGAAGATCTCTGCCGACCGGACGAACCGGCCTTGGCCGGCCCCTCCCGCTGCAAAAGGTGGATCTACCTGCTGGGTGAGCTCGAACAAGCGTCCGTTCAGCATGCCGTTGAAGAGGGATTCAACGAGCCTCTGGCGGTACGTCCCCAGAGTGCCATGTCCCCGCAAAGGTTGCTTGTACAGGAGAGCGACCTGGCTGGTGCTGGCTTCGGGGTCACTGGCGAGAGCGAAGAGAGTTTCGGGGTGTCCGGGAAGGTCATAAACCGGTCGGGGCCGGGGGTTTTCCCGAGAAGGAATCCTTGAGAAGTGTTCTTGAATGGAGGCCTCCACCATGGACGAATCGAAATCGCCCACGGCTACCACCGCCATCAGGTCCGGTCTGTACCAGTCTTCATAGAACCTGCGGATGGCATCCGCGGGAAAACTCTCCAGGATGTCCACCTTCCCGATCACGAGCCGCTCGGCGTAGCGGGATCCATGGAAGAGCACCGGGAACTGCTGATCCATCATTCGGGCCATGGCCCCCCGGCCCAAACGCCACTCCTCGATGACCACCCCCCGCTCCTTATCGATCTCTTCCGCCTCCAGCGTCACCTGATGGGCCCAGTCCTCCAGGATCTGGAAGGCGGTGGCCATGATCTCCGGGTCGTCGGTGGGGATCTGGAGCATGTA